>BDTD01000004.1 GCA_002897635.1 bacterium BMS3Abin11
ACACATTGACAATTACTTACTGTAGTTGGTCCCAATATTCGGTTTCTAAGTATCACAAGAAAAAACGGTAAATACATCTAAACACCCTGTAGACACTTCAAAACGGGGTTTAGAGGGCACACAGAAGAAACTGTGAAAACAGTGCTCATTCATTAATGAGGCACAAGATCATGGTTACTCAAGACATGAAAAAGCAGTTTCAGCTGTTACCTCGGTTAATTCGCCTGCGAGATGCCCCCTACTACGTGGGCATGGACAAAAACAGATTTAACGCGGAGGTCCGTCCAGAAATAACAGAAATACCAATTGGTGAGCAAGGCATTGCATTTGACAGACTTGACCTCGACGACTGGATTGACGAGTATAAAGCTCGCAACGGACGTCCCGGTCTTTTGAAAGGAGAAACGACATGGGACACAAAAGAACGCCAGGCCTCTACAAACGAAAAGGCATCTGGCATATCGACAAACAAATCCGAGGCCACCGACTTTGCGAAAGCACTGGTGAAGTCGACCTCAAAAAGGCGGAAGAGTATCTCGCCAAGAAAACGGAGGAAATTAGACAAGCAGTAGTATATGGCGTCAGGCCGAAACGAACATTTCGGCAAGCTGCCACGAAGTACCTGAACGAGAACCAGTACAAACGCCGAATCTGTGATGAGGCACTGCACCTGAAACAATTGGATCCGTATATTGGCGACTTAACGCTGGAATCAGTCCACATTGGCACACTGCAGTATTTTATTAATGCTCGGCGTAAGCAAGGGATCAAAACCAAGTCCATCAATCTGGCCTTGGGGATTGTTCGGCACATTCTTAATGTAGCTGCATCAGAATGGCTCGACGGCAGTAATCTGACGTGGCTGCAATCGCCACCGAAGATTAAGTTGCTAAAGGTCACCGATGCGAGGAAGCCGTACCCACTTTCCTGGGATGAGCAAAGGTTACTCTTTAGTGAACTACCTCCTCACCTGGCCCGCATGGCGCTTTTCAAGGTCAATACGGGTACCAGAGATCAGGAAGTGTGCAACCTTCGCTGGGACTGGGAAGTTGAAGTACCTGAGTTAGAAACCAGTGTTTTCATCATACCGGATGATTTCGTAAAAAACGGCGATGAACGTTTGGTCATTCTCAACCGGGTGGCAAAATCGGTAATTGATCAAATTCGGGATAATCACCCTGAATTTGTATTTACCTACCGAGGCCGGCCGATTACGGGGATGAATAACAGTGGTTGGAAAAATGCACGGAAGCGCGCTGATCTGACGCAGGTACGGGTACATGACCTCAAACACACATTCGGTCGCCGGTTACGGGCAGCGGGTGTGAGCTTTGAGGATCGTCAGGATCTACTGGGACACAAGTCGGGAAGGATCACCACACACTACTCGGAAGCCGAATTATCGAACTTGATTAAGGCGGCAAACAGGGTGTGCGGGGAAAAGTCCCGCAAAAGTCCCGCACTGGTCTTGCTAAAAAGAAAAGCGGCTACCAGATAAGCTGATAACCGCTTGTTTTTACTACTAATATTTGGCGCGCCCGGAGCGATTCGAACGCCCGACCGCCTGGTTCGTAGCCAGGTACTCTATCCAGCTGAGCTACGGGCGCTTTGAGGTTGCGTATTATCGTGGTTGTGTAGCGATGAATCAACTGTATTTTGTGAGTTTTTTGCAATAATTTCGACAAAAACTTTTCCACAGAAGCTGTGGATAAGTTTGTGTATATCACATCAGATTTTACCCAGAAGATAACAGGCCTTAGACATTATATTAGATTGCCTGTATTTTAATCAAACTGTAATATAACTGTTATATCAATAACTTATAAATCACTATTAATGTATTTCATATGGAAGCTTGTGCATTTTCGGGTTATAGCGTGATTTTCTAGCTTTTGTGAACAATTCAGATTTGTTTGAATAAAATTTAACTCTGATGTTGATCTTGTGCGAATAAGTTCGCATACATAGAGATATATCGTATTTCGTCATGCCATAAAAGAGCCACCCAAATGGATGGCTCATTTAATGTTATGGCGGAGAAGGAGGGATTCGAACCCTCGATAGGAGTTAAAGCCTATACTCCCTTAGCAGGGGAGCGCCTTCAGCCGCTCGGCCACCTCTCCGAAGAAATTTGAAGCCGGATTCTAACAGACTCTAACGCTGACTGTCGTCTTGATCTTCAAATTCTTCATGTTTGATTTTTTCGTAGATTTCTTCCCGATGGACCGGGATATCTTTTGGTGCGTCGATTCCTATACGCACCTGATTCCCCTTAATCCCCAGGACAGTTACCTGGATACTGTCTCCAATATTCAATGTCTCACCTGTACGTCTTGTTAGTATAAGCACTGTGTCATCTCCTTGATCGCTATATTTCAGCCATTTTGGCTCTTCCGTGAAGCTTTCGCCCCCCATCTTCGCCCCCATCCTTAAAGATAATCAATATTTTAGAAAAAACCAGTTTTTTATTGTTTCTGATCAAGTTTGAAGGCTTTGTGCAGCGCGCGCACGGCCAATTCTGTGTACTTGTCATCAATAATGACTGATACTTTAATCTCTGATGTGGAAATCATTCGAATATTGATACCTTCCTCTGCTAATGTTGCAAACATCAGGTCTGCAATGCCTGTATGTGAACGCATACCCATTCCAACGATTGAGACCTTGGCAATAGTGTTGTCCCCGGTGACACCTCTGGCACCAAGTTCTGCTGACACATTTTCCAAAATGGTCTTTGCGTTCTCATATTCTGTCCTGGGAACGGTGAAGGTGAAATCTGTTGTTTCATCCGCTGCAACATTCTGAATGATCATATCGACATTGATCTCCTTCTTCGCAATCCGCCCCAGTATTGTGTGGGCGACACCCGGATGATCAGGCACGCCTGTGATGGTCAGTTTAGCCTCGTCCGCATTGTGTGCAATACCTGCAATAACTGCCCTTTCCATATTTCTTTTCACCTCATAACTAATCAGTGTACCCGGTCCGTCCTCAAATGAACTCAACACCCGTAATGGTACTTTATATTTTCCAGCAAATTCAACTGAACGAATCTGCAATACCTTTGCTCCCAGGCTAGACAGCTCAAGCATTTCCTCGAAGGTAACTTCATCCATTCTACTTGCTTCTGGAACAATGCGCGGGTCAGCCGTGTATACCCCATCAACATCGGTATAAATACGACACTCATCGGCCTTTAGAGCAACTGCCAGTGCAACTGCAGAGATATCGGAACCGCCACGTCCAAGAGTGGTGATATTACCATTAGTATCCACACCCTGAAAACCAGCTACAACGATGATTTTTCCGTCATCCAGGTCTCTTCTTATACGGCTGTCGTCAATATTGCGTATACGTGCCCGGCCATGAGATGTATCCGTTTCGATTCGAACCTGGCCACCGGTGTAGGATCGGGCCTGATGGCCGCGTTTTATCAGGGCCATACATAACAGTGCAATGGTCACCTGTTCCCCGGTAGAAACCAGAACATCGGCTTCTCTTGGGGGTAAATGAGAGCTAATTTCGTATGCCATTTCAAGCAAGCGGTTGGTTTCACCGCTCATTGCGGAGACAACGATTACCATCTGATCTCCTGCAGTATGACTTTTTGATACTTTATCGGCTACAGCATTGATGCGCTCAATACTGCCAACGGATGTTCCGCCGTATTTTTCAACGATGATTGGCATTTTATCTATTTGCACCCTGTTAATACTTGTCTGTTGTCTGCAATTCAGGACTGTAGCTGAGCGGCAACCAGCTCTTTCACCGTTGCTATGGCTTCATTGAGTTTTTCAGGTTTGTTGGCGCCTGCCTGAGCCATATCAGGTCTGCCACCCCCACGTCCTCCGGCGATTTCTGCAACGGCACGAATCAGGTTTCCTGCATGGACACGATCTGTCAAATCAGGTGATACACCTGCAATAAAACTTACCTTTTCTCCATTGCTTGCGCCCAGTACAACAACAACGCTGCCAAGCTTACTGCGCAGCTGATCGATTGTTTTGCGCATGGTATCGGCATTTGCATTTTCCATGATACTGGCCACTACCGGTACCCCTTCGACTTCGATGGCAGTTGAAGCTATGTCATCACCCCTGGATGAGGCTAGTTTATCATTTAGCCGGTTGTTCTCTTTCTCAAGCCCACGAAGCTTATCGAGCAGGTTATGTACTTTCTCTTCGGTATTTGTGTTATTGCCTTTAACCATTGCAGAAATTTTATTAAGCGTGTCAATCCGCTCAGAAAAATACTGTATTGCAGCATTACCTGTTAGTGCTTCAATACGCCGTATACCGGCAGCAACACCGGATTCGCTACGAATGACAAAAAGGCCAATATCACCAGTACGGGAAACATGCGTGCCACCGCATAATTCCATGGAAAAATCCCCCATACAGACAACTCTTACCTTATCACCATATTTTTCTCCGAACAGGGCTACGGCCCCTGCTGCTTTTGCCTCATCAATTGTCATCACATCGGTATGCACATCCCGGTTTGCCCGAATCTCTGCATTCACCAGGTTCTCAATCTGCTTGATTTCACCTTCACTGAGGGGACTGAAATGTGAAAAATCAAAACGCAGATAATCACTGTTTACCAGAGATCCTTTCTGCTCAACATGCTCACTAAGTACCGATTTCAGTGCAGCATGCATCAGGTGTGTAGCTGAGTGGTTAAGTGCAGTTTCAAGCCGCAGTTTTTCGTTCACCTCTGCAAGCACGGGACTGTTTACTTTTAATACACCTGAGCGTAATCGCCCAATGTGCCCAAAGATATTCCCATTAAGTTTCTTTGTATCTTCAATGTCAAAAATCGCTTTACCCGCTAAAATCTGACCCGTATCACCGACCTGACCACCGCTCTCTGCATAAAAAGGTGTTTTATCGAGGATAATGATGGCTCTATCGCCTTCTTTTATCTCTCTTACTGCATCGCTATCCTGAAATATCGCAGTAATATTTGCTGTACCTTCAAGCTGATTGTAACCGGTAAATTCAGTACACCCCTCGATCTGTATCCGGCTGGTTTCTGCTGTTGAAAATTGACTTGAAGAACGCGCCTGCTGACGTTGCTTCTCCATTTCATTTTCAAAGCCCTGCTGATCAACTGTCAACCCTCTTTCTCTGGCAATATCTGCGGTCAGATCAAATGGAAAGCCATGGGTATCATAGAGACGAAAGGCTGTAGTTCCATCGATGACATCACCCTGCATCTCAGCAATGGCCTGGTTGAGGATGTTCATCCCTGTCTCCAGGGTTTCAGCGAAACGCTCTTCTTCAGTTTTCAGTACGGATTCGATAGTCGCCTGTGCTTTCGCAAGCTCCGGGTAGGCCGCACCCATTTCATCTACTAAAGGTTCGACCAGTTTATAGAAAAAAGCACCCTTTGTACCAAGCATGTGGCCATGCCTGACGGCACGCCGTATTATACGTCGCAGCACATATCCTCGCCCTTCGTTTGACGGCAGTACACCATCAAGGATGAGAAATGAAGTGGAGCGTATGTGATCCGCTATGACACGCAATGACTTGTTGTCCAGTACATCGCAGGAAGTGACTTTTCCTGCTGCCGCGACAAGATGCTTAAACAGATCGATGTCATAGTTATTGCTAACACCCTGCTGTACCGCTGCCAGGCGCTCCAGGCCCATACCTGTATCTACTGAGGGTCTAGGCAAATCTTTTAGCGAGCCATCAGCAGCTCTGTCATACTGCATGAAGACCAGGTTCCAGATTTCGACATATCGATCACTGTCTTCATCCGGTGAACCAGGGGGGCCACCTTCTATCCCAGGCCCATGGTCATAAAATATTTCAGTGCAGGGCCCACAGGGGCCAGTATCCCCCATTGACCAGAAGTTGTCTTTAGCTCCGATGCGCAGGCATCGCTCCGGATTGATTCCAATCTCATTCAACCAGATGTTTTCTGCTGCTTCATCTTCCTCGAAGACGGTGACCCAAAGTCTATCTTTCGAGATTCCCATCACCTCGGTTAAAAAATCCCAGGCATAGACAATCGCATCCTTTTTGAAATAATCACCGAAGCTAAAGTTTCCGAGCATTTCGAAGAAGGTGTGATGGCGAGCGGTGTAGCCAACATTTTCGAGGTCGTTGTGTTTGCCGCCAGCACGTACACAACGCTGCGAACTGGCAGCACGGTGATAAGGTCTTGTTTCGTTGCCAAGGAAGACATCCTTGAACTGCACCATACCAGCATTTGTAAATAACAACGAGGGGTCATTGCCGGGCACAAGCGAACTGCTTGCTACGATTTCATGTCCCTTTGATGCAAAATACTCAAGAAACTGGTTTCTTATTTCACTGCTTGTCATATCCTGGCAGAGTCACCCTAATCCTGATCAAAACCCGCATCCCGCATTGCAAAAAATATCATATCCTGCGGGAAACCTCTGGAAGAGAGGAATCTTACCTTTTTTGCGCGTTCTGCGGGAGTCCCAGATAGGCTGCCAGCATACTTTTTTTTAATTAAATCTACCAGTACCTGCTGCCAGTCGGGCGCCAGTTCGCCCATCACCCCCTCTATAATTTGGTCCGCTATGCCTTTGCTGCGTAATTCATAGCGTACTTTGACAGGTCCATGACCTCGATTAAAGCGGGAGTGGATCATGCTTTCACAAAAACGTTGGTCGGAAACAAGATTGTCGTTAACCAGCTCCTGAATGACTTCATCGACCAGTTCAGGGTCAAAACCTTTTGTTTTTAGTTTGCGAGAAAGTTCGGTAATGCCATGTTCACGACGTGCCAGCAAGTCCATGGCACGCCGTCTGACGTCTTTAAGGGCAGGAGTATAAGGCCGTTTATTCAGCTTCTGCTGCCTCTGCCACCTCAGCCACTTCTTCTTCAATGTCATCTGATTCAATGATACCCATGGCAACACGAAGCTTATCTTCTATCTCTGCTGCCATTTCAGGATGATCTTTCAGATACTGGCGGGCATTATCCTTGCCCTGCCCGATACGTTCCTTGCCATAGCCATACCAGGCCCCCGCTTTATCGACAATGTTGTGTAAAACACCAATATCAATCAGCTCACCTTCATGTGAGATGCCTTCATCATAAAGAATATCGAATTCACACTGCTTGAAAGGCGGTGCAACCTTGTTTTTTACAACTTTGACGCGGGTCAGGTTGCCAAGTATCTCATCGGCCTTCTTGATCGCCCCGATTCGGCGGATATCAAGCCGTACTGATGAGTAAAACTTAAGGGCATTACCCCCTGTCGTGGTTTCTGGATTACCGAACATAACACCGATTTTCATCCGGATCTGGTTAATGAAAATCACCAGGGTATTGGATCGCTTGATATTGGCCGTCAGCTTGCGTAGAGCCTGTGACATCAATCTGGCCTGTAGGCCAACGTGGTGATCGCCCATATCGCCTTCAATTTCTGCCTTTGGTGTCAGTGCGGCAACGGAATCGATGACAACGATATCAATCGCTGCAGAACGAACCAGCATATCGGTGATCTCCAGCGCCTGTTCACCGGTGTCGGGCTGAGATACCAGAAGATTGTCAACATCCACACCGATTTTTTGAGCATAGGATGGATCCATTGCATGCTCGGCATCAATAAAAGCACAGGTGCCACCCAGTTTTTGTGCCTCTGCAACTACCTGCAAGGTCAGGGTTGTTTTGCCTGAGGATTCCGGGCCATAAATTTCCACCACTCTACCGCGTGGCAAGCCACCTATGCCCAGCGCATTGTCCAGTGCCAACGAACCCGTAGGTATCGCTTCAATATTCTGTACTGCGCCATCGCCCAGCCGCATAACGGCTCCCTTGCCAAACTGGCGTTCTATCTGACTCAGTGCGGCGCTTAGGGCCTTTGTTTTGTTATCGTCCATTTTGATACTCGTTGTTGGTTGATCCATGTTATTACTCCTCACGATTATGACATACACGCCCACTCACATGGACATAATTAGCTAGCTTTTTCATCTGCTGGCGGAAATTCCTCTATGATTTTGTATTCCACGCCGCCTCTTTTTTGCCTTGATTCAATCAGGTAGAATCTGTTCACTTTCCATTGCACGGGCTTCATAACGTGCTCGGCTTCGCTGTGGCAATTTCGTAGCAAGCTGATATGGGGACGGTAAGCTCGCTGATCGCTATGAAAACCTAATTCGCGGCTGATTCGTTTCAGCACAGAATGCAGTTCTTTCAAGCCCTGCGGCACAATGGAGGGGCCTATCCAGTTTATTCTGCAGTGTGTGAAACTGCCCGCCTGATCAAGTTCCAGCTCAAATTGCTTTATGTCCAGCAATCGCAGTCGTTGCCGCAACTGCTGCTCTTTTTCCCGGTGTACCTGACCGAGAAACACCAGGGTGAGATGAATGTTTTCTCTTTCAGTCCTTCGTCCACCGTGCTTTAGCTGTAAACGACGTGCCAGGTCATACAACAATTCCTGCAGGGATTGATCCGGCCAGCAGGCAAGAAACAATCGCCTGCCTGAATCTGATTTAATATTTATTTCACCTGTTTCAACCATGACCACTTTCTCTTTCAAGCAGGGCGAGCATTCCTGTCAACACATGGCGCACAGATTGTTCTCTTATCTCTTCACGATCACCTGAAAAATGGCAGGTCTCTGTTGCACACTGGCCATCAAGCCACCAGCCAAAACAGACTGTGCCCACTGGCTTCTCGGCACTGCCCCCGCTCGGGCCGGCAATCCCGGTAACAGACAAACCTGCCTGTGCATGACTGTTTTTTACCGCACCCTGTACCATATATAGGGCTGTCTCTTCACTGACAGCACCATGTATTTCAATAACCTCGCTGTCGATAGCAAGCATTTCCTGCTTGGCTTCATTGCTGTAGGTGACAAAGCCCCGATCAAACCAGGCCGAACTTCCAACAATGGAAGTGACCAGCATAGATACCCATCCACCGGTACAGGATTCTGCCGTTACCAGCATTTCACTGCGGGATAACAGTCTATCTCCAATTTTTGCCGCTAACGCTTCCAATGTTATATCTGCTGTATTTTTCATGATTATAAGAACTATGTAATCTTGATGTTTTCTTGCAATTTCCTTCGCTTTGCCGTATTCTGCATGAGAACAGAGTGAGAACAGTATATGCTAACTGACCGACAACGGCAAACCCTTAATTTCATCCGCAGTTTTATTGATGAAAATGGCTACCCGCCTAAGCTGAAGGAAATTGGTGACCACCTGGGAATAACCTCCCGTGGCACAGTGCACCGTTATATCCGGGCACTGGAGGATGAAAATCTAATTCAGGTGACTACTGGTCGCTCTCGTGGCATTGTGATGGTAGATAATGAAGCAACTACCCGTATTGACGAGGATTCGCTACCACTGGCTGGAACCATCGCAGCCGGCATGCCGATAGAAGCCATCGAAGACCAGGAAACCATCAACCTGAATGAATTTTTTGTGCGGCCCGGTCGCTTTGTGCTGCGTGTACAGGGCGATTCAATGATCGAAGATGGTATCTTTGATGGTGACATGGTGATCATGGAAAGCTGTCAGACTGCTCGGGACAACGAAATCGTCGTGGCACTGATAGATAGGGAAGAAGCCACCCTGAAGCGTATTAAAAATAATCAGGATGGCAGTATTAGCCTGATACCGGCCAACCAGTCCATGCAGGTGTTTCGATACAGTGCAGATCGCGTTAGCATACAGGGCAGAATTGTCGGACAGTTCAGAGCGTATTAATCGGAATAATTCCCCCCATCTATCACTTAGAGCTGATATATTCGATAGAAATATCTAGATAAAGAAGGTTACACTGTGAAAAGCAGCGAAGTTAAACCACTCAGCCCGAAAGAAACCGCCAGGATGCTGGATGATGACCCCCGAGCTCTGTTAATTGATGTTCGAAGCAGCATGGAATACCTGTTTGTCGGTCACCCGGAAGGGGCAGTGCATGTGTCCTGGATTGATGAACCGGACTGGAAGGTTAATGAAAACTTTACGACAGATATACGAAAGTTATTGCTCGGCGGCGTCATCCGCAGTGATGAACTGCATAGTGCACCAATAATACTGATCTGCCGCAGTGGCATACGCTCCCTTGAAGCCGGACGAAAATTAATCGAAGACGGTATGACCAACGTCTACCATGTCAAAAGTGGCTTCGAAGGAGATCTCGATGACAAACATAAACGCAGCAGCCTGAATGGCTGGCGGTTTGATGGCTTGCCGTGGGAGCAATGCTAGACCGACAGATTCTAAACCTGCCAAACCTGTTCAGGCTCAGATATCCAGGGTTTACTTTGGTGAAAGGCAATGTTTTTTCTCAGTTCAGCGTGGTTTTACAGGTCACGGGGTCTTATCATCAGGCCTATGTTACCTTCTGATATTGGCAAGTCTACCCAATCCTCACATTCAAACAGTAACTGCACGACACAACAGGTTGGCATAGGATCAATTGCCTGTTCAGCCAGGCTGTTGGCCAGATCTTCCATGCCGGGATTATGCCCAATCAGTGCCAGATGATGGATGCTTGAAGGCTGGGCAGATATACATGAATAGAGGTGATCAGCACTGGCAGCGTAGAGATCATGGCGATACTCAATGATTTGTTCATCGATCTCTATGCCCTGTCTTAATAACGACAGGGTTTGTTGGGCACGCCTGGCATCACTACATAATATCCGATCAAAGCCCAAACCTGCTTCTGCCAGAGCAGCCCCTACTTTGGGTGCATCACCAATACCTCGTTTGTTCAATGGGCGTTCAAGATCTGTAAGGGAAGGATCGTTCCATGATGACTTGGCGTGTCGGATCAGCGTAAGCGTACGCTTTCTATTATTTGTCATGGCTTCAGCATAACCTGGAATGACGATAACAGTCGATAGTATGATCATTAATCATACCTGTTGCCTGCATAAAGGCGTAACAGATAGTGGTGCCAACAAAACGAAAACCTCGTTTTTTAAGGTCTTTACTCATAGCATCTGATTCAGCGGAATTTGCGGGGATCTCTGACATTGACTGCCATCGATTATGTATCGCTTTGCCATCTGTGAACTGCCAGATGTAGGAGTCAAAGCTGCCGAACTCTGCCTGAACTTCAAGAAAAATACGGGCATTACTGACCGCTGATGAAACCTTAAGCCGGTTACGAATTATTCCGGGATCGAGCAGTAATTTCTCAATTTTTTTATCGGAGTATTTAGCTACCCGAACAGGGTCAAACTGATCGAAAACCTTACGGTAGTGGACTCTTTTTTTCAGAACAGTTATCCAGCTCAGGCCTGCCTGCGCACCTTCGAGAATGAGAAACTCGAATAATTTCCTGTCCTCATGCAATGGTACACCCCATTCATCATCGTGGTAGGCCCTGTAGATTTCTGAGCCGGTGCACCATTCGCATCTTGTTCTTTCTTTCTTCATCATAACTCACTACTTCACAATCTTATGGATAATACAGAAAATGAAGCCTTTGCCTTTGTAGGTGCGAATTTATTCGCACAGACCTTGTCCGAATGAATTCGAACCTACAATTATTTCTTTCCTCAGTGTTATATTGAACCTGTAGGTGCGAATTTATTCGCACAGCTTTTGCCCGAATGAATTCGAACCTACAATTATTTCTTTCCTCAGTGTTATATTGAACCTGTAGGTGCGAATTTATTCGCACAGCTTTTGCCCGAATGAATTCGAACCTACAGTATTTCTAAACAGCAGGCTATAGGAATTTTGCCGGTTAGCCTGTGCTAACATTCAATAATGCTCAGAAAACCCATCTTAAAGTTGCTTGGTATTAGCCTTTTTCTTCTTTCTGCCTGCAGCCAGGAAACAAACAACCCCGAAGAGCAGATACACAACCTGGTTTCGGCAATGGAAACTGCTGTCAAACAGCGATCACTGGAAAGCGTAAAAGAACTGGTTGACAGTGAATATAGCGATGAATGGAATGGTAGCAGGCGCGCAGCCCTGCGGGCTCTGATGCTCTATTTTCAGGGACATCAGTCCATCTATCTACTGACACGCATCAGCAGCATTAAACTCAATGATGAGGCAACCGCTGCCAGCGTTACTGTCTATGTCGGTATGGCCGGGGATCCGGTTGAAAAGTCGGAATCTCTGATTGACCTGAATGCGGATCTTTATCGTTTTGATATTAATCTGGTTTTAGATGGTAACGACTGGCTGGTGAGCAGTGCTAAATGGGAAAGAGCCAGACTGGAGAATTTTGGGTTTTAACTGTAGGAACGTCGCCCGGCGCGATAAATAAAGATTCCGTATTACGATTTAGGATTTAGGTTTTACGTAACACCTAAAACGTAATACCTAAAACAATGTTTCTACAAATGCCTTTGCCGTAAGGCCTCATAACAACAAACACCTGCGGCAACAGACACATTCAGACTGTTGACTGAACCTTTCATTGGAATAGTCAGCAGCTCATCACAATGTTCGGTTACCAACCGCCGCATGCCTTTACCTTCTGCGCCGAGCACCAGCGCAAAAGGAACCGTGAAATCTGCCTGGTAGAGATTGTTCTCAGCTTTGTCGCTGGTACCGAATATCCACAGACCGCAGTCTTCCCTCAGCTGCTGCAGGGTACGGGAAAGATTGGTTACCGTATAAACTGGTGTCGTTTCCATCGCACCACTGGCGGTCTTGTGGACAACGGGGGTCACAGGTGTGGAACGGTCTTTGGGAATAATGATGGCATCGCCGCCAGCACTGTTGAGTGTACGCACACATGCACCGAGATTGTGCGGATCCTGGACCCCATCCAGAACCAGCAACATAGCTGGATGGTCCAATGCCTTTACGTCCCAAAGTAATTCGGCTTCGGCTCGTGCCGGTAGCATTTCGCAACGTGCGATGATGCCCTGATGGTTTTGATTGTCAGCCAGTCGATCCAGTTTATCGCGTGATACTTCTTTTAGTGGTATTCTTAGTCCTTTTACCGACTGAAGAATCGGGTCCAGCCGTTTATTCCGGCGCTTCTCATTGACGTAGATCTGACGCACGCGGCCGGGATTCAAAGACAACACCGCCGCCACAGCATGGATACCCGTCAGTATTTCCTCTGCCATTAAGATGGTTTCCTGTTCTTCTTCCCACGCCTGGCCTGCTTAGTAGAATTCTTTTTACCCCCCTTATTTCGGGAGAGCGTTTTCCCGCGTTTGCCTGTTCCGTGTTTATTTGTGCCTTTTGTCTTACTCTTCTTTGTTCTGGGTTTCCTTCTTCTATTATCCTTATTTTCAGAGCCGGCCTTTGCACCGCCATCTTTGCCGACAAGCTCAAGATCAATCCTGCCTTCATCGACATCAACACGGACTACCATAACCTGTAGACGGTTGCCCAGTCGATAAGTCTTGCGTGTGCGTTCGCCGGTAAGGCGGCTCTTCGCCGCATCAAACTGAAAATAATCGTTGCCAAGTGCCGTAATATGAATCAGTCCGTCGATATAAATATCATCCAGTGTGACGAACAGGCCAAAACCCGTTACACCGCTGACGGTACCGGGGAACTCCTCACCCACATGATCAACCATGTATTCGGCCTTCAGCCAGCGCATGACATCGCGCGTGGCATCATCTGCCCTGCGCTCTGTCATTGAGCAGTGCTCACCCAGTTCGACCAGTTCAAGTTCAGTATAGGGTGAGGTTCTATTATACAGTATGGCTTTCAGCGTACGGTGAACCTGCAGGTCAGGATAACGGCGTATGGGCGAGGTGAAATGGGTGTAATGCGTGAAACCCAGCGCGAAATGGCCATCACAATCGGGTGTATACCGCGCCTGACTAAGAGAACGCAATATCATCGGCTTGATGACCTCAGCATCCGCCCGCTGTGATATATCGGCCAATAATCGAGCATAGTCCTGTACGCCCGGTTCATCGCCCCCGCCGAGGCTTAAGCCAATCTCAAACAGGAACTTGCGTAGATTATCGCGTTTTTCTTCAGTTGGCCCTTCATGCACGCGATAAAGGCCGGGATAGTTGGCATCAGATATTGTTTTTGCGGCACAGACATTGGCGGCAAGCATAAACTCCTCGATCAGCCGATGTGCCTCATTTCGTATCTGCGGTACGATCGCCTCGATCTTGCGCTCATCATTAAAGATGATACGGGTCTCGGGCATATCAAGATCCATCGCACCCTGTCGTTGGCGCCATTGGTAACGTAGCTGATACAGGTCATAAAGATTTTGCAGGGCTTCGAATACTGAGGAATATTCCTGTATCAAATTCGGATCACCATCCACCAGAATAGATGCTACCTTTGTATAAGTCAGTCGCGCCTGAGAGCGCATCACCGCATTGTCAAATCGCCAGTCGGAGATTTCCCCATCGTGGTCAATCTCCATGATACATACCATGCACAGACGATCGACATCGGGGTTTAACGAACACAGACCATTGGACAGTTTCTCCGGTAACATAGGTATCACCTGTTCCGGGAAATACACGGAATTCCCCCGCTTAACGGCTTCCTTATCAAGCGGCTGACCCTTTTTGACATAGGAGGCAACATCCGCAATGGCGACAATTAACTGCCAGCCCGTATCTATCTTGCGGCTAAGTACGGCATCATCAAAATCACGTGCATCTTCACCATCTATGGTCACCAGCGGTTGGTCCCGGAGATCCAGACGCCCCTGAGTCTGCTCTTCCTGCACCTCAGATGGCAGGCTTTTTGCTTTATGGCTAACCTCATCAGGCCAGATGTAGGGTAGCTCATATTTTCGGGTAGCAATCTCAATCTCCATGCCGGGTGCCATGTGTTCACCCAGCACTTCGGAGATATGCCCGACCGGTCGACTATGCTTGTCAGGTTGCCGGTCAATTACAGCGACAACGATCTGCCCCTGTCTGGCGTCCGCAGACTTTTCCTGCGGAATCAGAATATCCTGTCCAATTCTTCTATCATCGGGGATCACATAACCAATACCCGCATCCACATGGTAGTGGCCCAGTACCGTATGATTATTTCGCTGCAGCACCTCAACAATACTACCCTCCAGCTTGCCACGAGGTCCTTCCATGGATCGCACCATAACCTTATCGCCGTGCAGAACCTGGCGCATTTCTTTCGCACTGAGAAAAACATCTTCTCCGCCCGCTTCTGGAATAACAAAGCCATAACCATCAGGATGACCCTGGATCAGACCACAGGTCATTCCCATCTGCTGTGCCAGGCCATACATGTTCTTGCGATTCCGCAATAACTGGCCATCGCGTACCATCGCCTTGAGACGACGGCGTATCGCTACCTTGCTCTCCTCATCATCGATATTCAGTGCCCCGAGGATCTTCTTCAGCGACAATAGCTGACCGGCCTGCTTCAGCAGTAACAGAATCGCTTCACGACTGGGCACAGGGTTTTCATATTTTTCCGCTTCACGTTCTGCAAAGGGGTCTTCAGTATATTTTTTCGATTTCGTCATTGACATCAACTCATTCAATCGTCAGAATTCACGCGCTTAATAGATAGCATCCATGCCGAGGTGGCGGAATTGGTAGACGCGCTAGCTTCAGGTGCTAGTTGGGGCAACCCAGTGAAGGTTCAAGTCCTTTCCTCGGTACCATTTTTTCAAACTATCACAGACCACAATAAATCCTATCACGTATTATTTTAAAGAACTTTTTGACACAGTCTTTATTTCCCACTTTGTCTATCATGGTCTCTGATAACTCCCTTCTTTGGAACACCAGTGGAACGTGAGTAAAATGCAGATTCATCTTGTTTTTCTGTTTCTGAATCATTTTTCCATCAGCATTTATATCACGGATAGGACCTGCTAGTTGAATTCTGGTTCTCTATAAAAAACATTCACTTTCCAACTTCCAGCAGTGAATTATGCCACACCATACCTCGCGGTATTCAACTTTCGATTCTCAACAAAGGCCTTAATTAAAATCTACAGATAATCGGGGACAGATCATAAATAATCGAAATAACCGTGAAAATAATCGTGGCCTGTCCTCTATACGCTGTCAGACGCCTTTAGGCCATCAACTTCTTGCCATGTACTTGCAGCTTCCGCAAATATTCGAGCAATAGCTCATCCGACTGATCGGATGCAACTATCGTTGAATAAGGCAATATCGCACCGCTCCAGCCTTCAGTATGCCAGTAAGCACCTTCCGGCAGCGCCAGATCCGTCCATTTGTCTGGCATTGGGTAAGCAGTGATGTAGAAGTAGGCATCGGAGATTGAATCATCGCCAGTGACAAAACCGAAATTCATCTGTTCGTCTGCGCTCTCCTCATCTGCAGGGTCGATGCCCGGCACCAGACGACCGGAGAACCAGTTCATGGATACATCCATGTGATGAGGGAATATCTGCACGGGACCGGTTTCCTCGCGCAACCCGCCCTTGAATGTCTTGAAAGCAGCATCCACCCAACTGATAACCTGACGAAAACGGCCGATCGCCGTGGCGTCGTAAGGCAGGATATCTTCAGCGTCGAAACTGGCCAGTAGATCCGGCTCCAGCTCTATGCCTATCGCCGTGAACATTGCACTTATTTGACGGCACAATCCAGCCGTGCTTTGCCCGACTAACGGTATGGCGATGCTCCTGCCATCGCTGCTATCAATCACCAACTGGTGGGTTGACAGATCCAGGGTGAGCTCCAGGCTCTGCCCTGCAACAGGAAACGGTGTCGTGGTGAGTCCGCGGGCAGAGATACTGAGAGTAATGTGCCACCAATGCTTGAGCCTGGGCATATACCGCCTGCGTATCTTGCCGATGATTCTTGCATACTGATGGAGCGTATCCCGAGTCGGATTCCAGTCAGTGAGACTCAGCGTGGGTAGCTGTTGCGGCATGGGTTTACTCCTTTTTTATTATCAAACATTAATGTTACCCGGGTCCTTACCTTTTATCGACCACGCATAATTACTAATCCGAGCCATAATTAGGCGACACTCAAAGGACCCAAAATAATTCAGATCAAGACGCGGCTCGCAGGCAATGGCTGCCCCTTGTCAAGAGTCGCAACGCAGAGCTGGATCATTTTAGGGCCCTCCCTTTGGGCTTAGCTGTGCTTCACCCAAGGACATCGTTATTGAAACTTACTGTAGAATGATTACAGCGGCGTTCCGGTACCTCTGGCATGTACCGGTTAGTGTAAGTCCAGGGACAGCCCACCGTAGGCAATGCCCGTCAGGTGGGTCATCTCGCGATCCCAGGCAGTCAGATCATCGATACAGAACTTATTCAGATGATCATGACCGCAGGCCCGGGCCATCACCTGCATCAGTTCGGTAGAAGCACGGAAGAAATTGTTTAGTTGCTCTGCGCCTTTTTCGATCTTCAGGCGCTGGCGCAGATGGGGCTTCTGGGTGGCGATACCTACCGGGCAGTTGTTGGTGTGGCAGGCCCGCATACCCAGGCAACCGATTGCCTGGATCGCCGAGTTGGAAACCGCGATGGCGTCGGCACCCAATGCCATGGCTTTGATAAAATCAGCCGGCAAACGAAGCCCACCGGTGATCACCAGCGTCACATCGTTGCGGCCCTTTTTGTCCAGATAGCGGCGCGCGCGCGCCAGGGCCGGGATAGTGGGCACCGAGATGTTGTCGCGGAAGATCAACGGCGCAGCGCCGGTACCACCGCCACGACCGTCCAGAATGATGTAGTCCACACCGATCTGCAGGGCGGCCTCGATATCCCGTTCAATGTGCTGGGCGGAAAGTTTGACGCCGATGGGAATACCGCCTGTTGCTTCGCGCACCTCATCAGCAAAGCGCCTATACTCATCTATATTGTCCCAGTCCGGGAAGCGGGGCGGCGAAATAGCGGCTTCACCTTCGTCAAGCCCACGCACCCTGGCAATCTTGCCTTTTACCTTGTTACCAGGCAGGTGGCCACCAGTGCCCGTCTTGGCGCCCTGACCACATTTAAAATGAAAGGCCTGGCACTTCTTAATCCTGTCCATGGAGTAGCCGAAACGGGCTGATGCCAGTTCGTACAGATAGCGTGAGTTAGCACCCTGCTCTTCCGGCAACATACCGCCCTCGCCAGAACAGATGCCAGTTCCCGCCAGCTCGGCACCCATCGCGAGCGATACCTTGGCCTCCTCTGACAAGGCACCAAAACTCATGTCCGAAACAAACAATGGGCGCTCCAGCAACAATGGCCTGGCGGCGTTGGGCCCGATAATGACCTCGGTACCAACAGCATCCTCATCCAGCAGGGGGACTTTGTGTAGCTGGGCCGTCACTAGCTGAATCTGCTCCCACCTGGGTAACTCATCCCGCGGAACGCCCATCGCGCTAACCCGCCCATGGTGCCCCACCTTCGACAGGCCATGTTCCGCCAGGTGCTGGATGTACTGGGTGTGCGGCTCTTCCGGTCCGCCGTGGATATCCTTGTACAAACCCTGGTAGGTGTCTCGATCATAGGGTTGGGGGTTGTCCACGGCCCAGGCCTCGATCTCATCTTCATCGACCCATACCTTGCCGTCCTCCACCCAGGCATTGAAACGCTGCAACCGTTCCGAAGAATTGTAGGAACTCACCCCCGATTTGTAGCAGTAGTCCCAGTTGTGCACACCGCAAACCAGATTCCCTCCTTCGATATGTCCGTCCGCCATCAGGGCACCGCGGTGAGCGCAACGGCCATAGAGTACTGAGACCTCGTTTTCTTCCTCTAAACGAATCACGACGAGATCGACATCCGCGACAAGGGCGTAGGTGGGTTTCAATATTTCCAGGTCAGGCCAGTTAGCAATAACGGTTTTGTGCATTAGTGCTGCTCCACAATTATATGTTTTTTTGAAAGGTTATGTTCACTGACTTGGTGCCGGAGGATCCCTACAATCGTGAATCCCCCCTGCCGTCCACCAATATCATTTTTATGCACAGCAGCAGCTCCACCACAACCCCATAGGGGCCGCCAATACTAAATCAGTTAGCGATTGATTCAAAGCAATTTGATTAGGGTTTTTGTGAGAAAGCCTGATGACAATCAGCGTGATTGCCGTTGCCGTAGACGCATAGGTGGCCAGCCGCATCTAACGGGCATTTTTCAGTTGTGCCGGATTCCGCTAGCTAAATGAACGTCGAATGGAGTTGAAGAATAGTTTCCAATTGGGCCTCCGCTGCCACTTTGCCCGCAGTGATGGCATCTTCAGCCCGATAGAATTCCAGCGAGCCAATTTCGCTGATATCGGGTTTTAATAGCAAGTCGGGCGGCAAAATGTGCATGCGCAGGCGCATGATTATGTCCTGGACAATCAATTGGGACTGGTTCATAACCGAACTGACGCCGAGACTGCTTTCCTTATGGAACGGAAAATGGTGCTTTCGTCTGAACCCCTGGAACCATTCGCTAAGATGTTGCGGCATGTTCGGCCAGACATCAACCAACAACTCTTTCAGCCTCTTATCCCATTCCGGCGCTTCTTTTTCACGGTGTGCGGCATGCATCTCAACACTCGGGTGGACCTGTACCGCAAGAACCGGACCACCAAAGAGCGTCCTTGCGGAATCAAAGGGTACGGGATTAACCATTCCGCCATCAATCAGCGTTCGGCCATCTTTCTGGAAGGGAGTAAGCAGACCCGGATAGGAAATGCTGGCACGCACGGCGTCGAGTAGATTGCCTTTGCGAATGACGACCTGTGCTCCGGTGGAGAGATCAGTGGCAATAGCAGCGAATGCAGTGGGTAAATTTTCAATTTTCTTGTCCGCCATGTATGGCGTTAGATATTCGCGGATACCCTTGTCGGTGGAAACACCGGGCTCACTGGAATCGGGCGTGAACAGGTGCATGGTGGATACCCAGTCCATACGACAGGCGAGTTCTCGTATTTCTTTAATCGGGGTTCCCGTCGCAAAGAAAGCGCCGATTTCCGCGCCAATGCTGGTACCGACGATAGCCCGGACGGGAATCTTTTCACGCACAAGCACTTCGATGACACCGATGTGGGCCAATCCACGGGCACCACCGCCGCCAAGGGCAAGCACAAGTCCCCGATCTCTCACTCTATTCATGGACTCGCCCTGCTCTCGGGCAGGGAATGAATGTCGGCACCCGCTGCTGGTAGCCGACGTATTCAGGATGAATGGTTCGCATGCGTTGATCCTCGAATCGGAGCCAATGATAAAATACAAAATGGGGTGTAGGAAGAATAAACGCCCTTTTTCCCTAAGTCCACGGATAGCTCAATAAAACCCGTCATTACACCTTTCGGGTATTTCCTGTGGTCACGAGCTCCGAAGCGCGGCAACCTCTAGTAAGGAAACATATCACAGCCACACGCCACCCCTGCTTCTTTAGCTGCTCCAGCACACGTTGATCACGCTGCTGATTATCACAGAACTTCTTTTCCCATTTATCTGAGTAGCTACGATCTGAATACGCAAGCCTACAACCTTTATGCTGATGCCAGTAACGGCCATGGGTAAATATCGAATAATCGCGAATAATCGGGGTCAGATACCAGTTCCTTCTAATATAAGCATTAACTGTGATCTGACCCCACATTTCGCACATTTCGTAGTGACTCAACCAGCTTCACAAGCTCGTTAGTAATATCTATTAACTCCTTAAGTAACTGCGCAGATATTTCCATATGCCCTTCATACTCAGCAAGATTACGTGCACTATGGCATTTATCCAGCACGCGCCACTTAACCTTGTCGAGGCCAGCAGTCTGTTCTAAACATTGAAACACTAAATATCGATTCTCAGATCGATAACCATGCCAACGCATTGCTGCAAGCGCAATAGCATGAGCGGCACCGTATGCTAATAAAAACCGACTTTCTTCAGATAAACCTTCTACCTCTGAATCCTGCAGTTGCCGCTTTGCAGAGGCCACCATAACATCAAATTCCTTCTGGTCTGGTGGCTCTAATTTGAGCTTGTTAATCTTTACTAAATTATCCAGTTTCCCCAAAGTCATTTTCATCTCCCTTGATTAGTATTTTTGGTTGCTCCATTACCCGTTTGACAAAACTGTTACCTGCTTTTAGTTTGGCTACAAAATCACTCTTCTCATATAAGGTCGGGTTGATTGAACGTTGCAGTGATTCCTCTAGCGGCAGAAGTAGCTCCACAACATCGCCATAGCTTAACTCCTTACCAATAATCATCAGGTCAATATCGCTGGATTTTGATTCCGTGCCTTTTGAAATCGAGCCATAGATAAATGCTACATCAATACTATCATCCAGGGGTTTAAGCGCAGCCTTAATTTGATCAGCAATCCCAAAGGTTTTTTTAACGATGCTGACAAATTCTGAATAAACCGGGCTGTTCTTATTGGCCTGATAATGGTTTTGATTGCCTTCCTTTGAAACAACCAGCAAACCGGCGCCGACAAGACGCTCAAGCTCACGACTTACCGTACCCCGCCCCATATCAGCCCAACGCATAATTTCATTCGTGTAAAAGCTCCTGTCCGGCTTACCGAATAGCAGCCCCAGAACCTTTTGCTGAGTTTTGGTGAATAAAGCATCACCTATGGAAGTTGCTTGCATATCACTTTCTTAAAATCCCCAATATGGGGACTATAGTACCCTTTTTGGGGATTATCAAGCAGTAATTCACGGGATATTGCGTGCGACCAGGAAAATCGGGTGGTAATCCCCCCACTAATAATGGAGGCGGATTCGAACGTGCTACGGCCGGCAGATTTACACCGTGTCACCCGCATCTGAGTCTATTCTAATAGCAACTTGAATTCGTTTCAAAAGAGTAAAGGGTCATGTTTTTTTTGACTTAATTACCATGGGGGGAAATCAGCAGCTATCAAAAGACAAGACCCCTTCTTCCACTTAACTTAGTGCATTCGGGTCAGTACCCTTTTAAAGTAAGGATGCTTAGACTTCGAGCAATCCCAGTTCTTCCAGCCGAATGGCCATAGCCTCGACCGAAACATTAAACTGCTCTGCTAGCGAACGAAAATACTGGCCATTATAGCTGTCAGCACTTGCAAGTATGCGTGCCAGCTCGCGTACTGTTTTCTTACATTCATGCAACATCATTGATTCGGCTGGATCGAGGGCAAATATCGTTTGTTCATTGAGCGAGAATTTGTCACACAAGAAATATTGTTGGAACCGTGTTCTTAATAGGTTTTTCGGCATAAGGAAGAGGCTGGCGAATTTGTCAGCCTCTTTTTCGATCTTCTCGCGAGCAACATGCCCTAACCCTGATCCATCAAGGGGTCGATCGCGGTGCATACGAATGTTATCGTGAAGAACAGCGTGCCCCAGCTCATGTGCAGCTGTAAAATGTTGCGTGTTGAAGGGCAATTGCCGCGAGATGCGCACACGCTTCTCGGGTCGTTCTATTATCCCTGCG
Organism: bacterium BMS3Abin11; assembly: GCA_002897635.1. Lineage (NCBI taxonomy): Bacteria > bacterium BMS3Abin11. Next base: position 22,287 of record BDTD01000004.1, read on the forward strand.
ACCTCTAAAATCGTACCACCATTGGAGTATTGGCCGAGTGTGTCAACCATATTGAACTCGAAACCGATAAATCCCAAGGCGATCGAGGGTTCGAGCAACTCGACTGGATCATTGGGAACTCCGTCAGGCCAGAGTTCCCGACGTCGCCTCCAGATTGTTTTTTGCAGATTTCTAGCGGCCTGTTCAATCCCTCGATAACCCAAACCATTCGGTTTTGGCGACTGAATCTTTTCTGAACCATAACTACGATTCGAAGATCCTGAGGGAAGCTTTGCACTCAGGTGACTTGTGCCATCATCAAAAGCATATTGGTTTTTTAAAAGCAGGCGGTTGGCTGAGATTTGTTCGGCCGATGCCTCTATATCTAACGCAGCAGAGAAATTGCCCTCCTCATCGAGAAACGCATAAGGGTTCTGTAATAATCGACGGTTTTCAGATATTTGTCTTTTCGATGGGGTTGTCACAATATCCCTGACCCTCAGGTTGGTGTTGTACTCAAATCACAAAAACGCACAGCCAGTCTGGAACGCCAATGGGAAGATTCACTTGACCAATTTCGTGTTGTTCCCAAAATAATTCTGCTTTTTATCCTTGAAAATCCTCAGCTTCAGACACAGAAACACATTATATTCTATTTTTTGAGATATACAACCACAACATATGGTGTTTAGAGCTATATCCCCATCCCCACCGAACTCCGACGTATCGAACTCTCAGATTCCCTTCCTCAGAAACCTGACGGGGTCAAAACCTGACGGCTGACGGGGTCTTGCGATTTGCCTAGTATTAACCTTTCAGTCATGTCCAGACCTCCCCGAATTGAATATAAAGGAGCGTTTCATCATGTAATGAACTACGGTCGAGATCGCAGAGCCATCTTTCATTCGGCTTCATTTAGAAACATTTTGCTAACCTGCGGGCGGCTCCAGTCCTTCATTCAAGATATTCATATAGGACGCATACTGATACAGGCGATTTCGTTGCCGGCCAGTTATTTCTTCAACGATATTCATTTCCTCCAGTTTCCGCAAACTCTTGTTGACGGCGGGGTGAGTCAGTTCCAGTGCCTTGCAGGCTGCCTTAATGGAAATGATCGGTCGTTGTTGCAGTAAATCGTGTACTCGCAGAGCTGTACCGGCAATTTTGCCCTGCTCCTGAATCCTCCGCCGATCCTGATCAAACAAGGCCCACAGTTTTTGCGCTGCATCGGTTGCTTCCGTCGCAGTTTCAGTCACTCCGGTAAGAAAGAACCGCAACCAGCCTTCCCAGTCACCATCGATTCGTACCCGTTGCAGGTGATCGTAATAGTCTGTGCGGTGAATTTTAAAATACAGGCTGAGATAAAGGGATGGTTCACGAAGCACCTTGTCATGACAAAGTAATAGAGTGATCAGCATGCGTCCCAGGCGGCCGTTGCCGTCGAGGAACGGATGAATAGTCTCGAATTGCACGTGGGCAAGCGCCGACTTGATGAGTGACGGCATGGGCTCCGGTTCATCGTGCAGAAAATGTTCAAATGGGTCGAGGCAGTCCATCAACCGTTCCGGTGGCGGCGGTACGAACACGGCATTCCCCGGACGGGTACCACCGAGCCAGTTCTGGCTGCGGCGGAACTCTCCGGGTGTCTTGTCGGCCCCGCGACCTTTGGCCAGCAGGATGCCGTGGATTTCCCGGAGCAAGCGCAGGCTCAAAGGAAAACCCTCGTGTAATCGGGTCAGCCCATGAGTCAGTGCAGCGACATAGCTGGAAACTTCCTGAACATCATCCAGCGACACACCGGGTGTTTCTTCAAGTTCATAGAGCAACAGGTCGGAAAGTGAAGACTGGGTACCCTCGATCTGGGAAGACAGGACAGCTTCCTTGCGAACATACTGGTACAAGAGCTGATTGAGAAATTGGCCGGAATTCGGCCAGACCTGACTGATGCCATCCAGTCGGCCCAGGGCCCGGTTGGCCTGGTCCATCCGTTGCAGCAACTCGGTATCTAAGGCCAGGGACGGATCCGGTGGCAGGGGGGCGGGTAAATATGCTTTGTAACTCTCGCCGGTTACCGTTTGCATCACGTAATCCCCCGCCTTGCGTTTCATAATTCTTCAGGCACCTGCTTGTTATGTAAGGATCCTTTCATTAAGGTCGTGATTGGCCTTATAATGAAACGATAACGCCGTATCACTTAATAAGCAAGTCTGAAGAATCGGGGTCAGATCACAGTTTCTTCTAATATTAGTATTTTCTGTGTTCTGACCCCGGTTTTGAGCGTGTCTTCGATAAAAATATTTAGAAATATTCAGAAAAACAACTGCCATTGAGCATACAACATATTTTCAAAGGAACCGTACTCACTGCCTGTGATGCCGCTGTATATCTGGATGCCCAGCGCTAATTCATTGTTCTGTGTTATTGCGTAAGAGATTTCCGGGGCATAAAAAAAGCTCTTATCGTCCAGGTTGTTGATGTAGTAGTTTTTCCACTTTATTAGCGGCGTGATGTCATAACCCAGATACAGGCCCAGATACCGTTGCGCTAGACTCTGAATCTCGCCACTCAATAGCCTGGAGAAATCATAGGCGCTGGTATCGGTCGCGCCCTGTCCGTTAAAATAGAATTCGCCATTGATGGTGAGCGTATTCAAAAAAGTATAATCCGCCCCCAGTACGAAGCGCGTATAGAAACCATCAACCGGTGATTTTGTTCGAGTGAGCTCGCTCCGCACGCCAATCTTGCCAATCTGCCCGGCCAGGTCGACTCCTGCCATGTCATCGTTACGGAACCTGCCTGCAGTGACACCCCAGTCGTATCCGTATTTATTTGTACGCCAGCGTACCGCGGTACTGGCGCGAACAGGCGAGGCGTGGACCGCATACAGCACGCTTACCCGGGACAGATCAGAGTAGTCCGCATCCAGTACGACGGCATCCACACCCGTACGTCGATCACGCTCTAGCGCCGTGGGGTCGATCGGATTGAGAATATCCACTGGACTCCAGAACAGGGCACTGCCCCAGGCAACACGTTGACGGCCGATGCGTAGATCCGCATTTCCAATACGAGTATCGAGATACGCGCGATAGAAACCATGACGTCCGAACACCGACTGCTTGTCTGTATAGGTGCTGCGCAAGTTTAAGTAAGTGTCCAGGGGAATGTTCTTTTGTACCTGGAACTGCTTTGTTTTCAGGTAGTCGCCCAGGAAGATTTCATTGTCGTACTGCACATTGAATACTGTGTTCTCGCCGAGGTCTCCCCACAACTCCAGGTGCAAACGATTAAGGTCGACCGTGTAGTCTGTTGCTGGCAAAAAGGCGGGAAAGCCCAATGTGCGGGAACTGACCAGCAAATTCTTGTAATAACCACTGACCTCGATCTGCGCATCCGTAGCTTGCCAAAAACCTCCAGTAATCAGACCAAACGCAAGTAGCGGCCAGATTTTTTTGTCAGACATGCCGGATAGCCGCGACAGGTTCCAGGTGCGCAGCACGGGTAGCAGGATAAATAGCCGTTACTGCTCCGGTGGCAAACAGGGCAATGGCCGCCCACCATAAACTTCCGATTATGAGTATCGGTTTAAGGATGGGTGTCATGCCCGGTATCGCCTCGGTCGCCTGCATCAAGCTGGTAAGATCTATACCCACATTGTGATAGTAGGCCGTCACCACAATTCCGAGAATCGTACCAACAACAATACCGATTGCCGATAGCGCCAGTGATTCATAAATGACTATACGCAATACCTGTCCGGGTTCTGTCCCCAGCGCCATCATGACGCCAAACTCGCGCGTGCGCTCAAGCACCGACATCAACAAGGTGTTCATTATGCCCATGGCAATCACGAACAGCACAATAGCCAGAATGATGTAGAAGAACACATCGCTGAATTCAATCATTTGTACAACGACTGGCATCAGCGTTTCCCATGGCAGGGCTTCGAGTCCATTGTTGTCCATGCTGCTATTCAAACCACTTGCAAATACACGACTATCCCGACGATCTTTTAGTGATATGGCAATGGTGGAGATACTGTTGTCCAGTCCTAACAACTCCTGTCCCGCCGAAAGCGGAATCAGGCCCATCAAGCCATCAAAGAATTCATTGCCTGTTTCAAATATGCCCGCAACACGGTAAGCGGCAGAACCCAGGTCGCCATTTACCTGTTGTGCGGTAACAACTACTTTCTCGCCGATACGGATGCCAAGCTTTTTCGCCACTTTTTTTCCAAGGACGATACTGTTTTTCTCGTTGGCATCAAGATAAGTACCCTTGACAATTACCTTCTGCAACTGTGTAACCTGCTGTTCCCTCTGTGTGTCAATACCCAGTATCAGCAAGGGTTCCGATGCCATCGGGCTGCTGACCATAGCGCGGGTCTGTACCCGGGGAGACGCCTGCAGAACGCGTGGATCCTGCTTTACTTTCTGCAGGATCTGCTCATAACCGTCAATGCGCAGACCCGGTTCCATGTCCAGACGGAATCCCTGGCGTTCTATTTGTACATGGGCGCTAAAGTAGCGGGTCGAGTTTTCCACTAATTGCCCATACCAACCTTCGATCAAGGCATATAAAACAATAAAGGCCGCCAGCCCAAACGCTGTGGCACCGGCGGTCAGCAAGGCACGACGCGGGTTACGCGCCATACCACGACTGGCGATGGCCCAGAATACGGCGCGTGTGCGCTGCTGAGTTTTATGCTCGCGTGCCATATGCCGGCCCGCTTTTCGTGTGCGTATTCCACGGATAGCCTCGACCGGCTCAATACTCGCCGCGCGCCAGGCAGGATAAAGCGCCGGCACGATGCTGATAAAGAAGACGATGGCAGACAACTCCGCAATATGATCCCAACGTGAAACCGGATAGACAATCGCAGTAAGGCCCGGCATGCTTTCCAGGGCCGCGGTAAATTGTTCAAGATTCAGCCCTGTGCTGGCGAGGTAGAAATTGATACCGAGTCCAATGATATTGCCGACGATTATTCCCGCAATTCCAAGCAACATCGACTCCAGAATCACCAACCCGACAATTTGGGAACGTGTGGTTCCCATGGCCATCATGACGCCAAACTCACGGGTGCGCTCCATCACTGCCATCAATATGGTATTGGCAATCCCCACCGCCACCACCACAAACATAATACCCAGAATGATATAGGTCATGGCCTCGTGGAATAACACCGCCTGCACCACCGATGGCAGTAGCTTGCGCCACCCCAGTACTTCATACTCCGGCCCCAGCTCGCGCGATAGTGCTTCCGCCACCTGGGCCGATTGTTGGCGCTGATTCAGCCGTATCGCCCACGCCGTGGCCCGTCCCCACATGGCATACAAATCGCGCGCGGCCTCCAGGGTAAGAAAGACATAACTGGTATCGATGGCATCAATTCCGGTTTTATATATACCCACAATACGATAACGTCCAGCGCCAATTGATCCGTCTGCCGCCTGTGTTATCAGCACGGTCTCTTCACCCTGTTTGGCGCCGAGTATCTTTGCCATTTTATCGCCGATCAGTATTCCATCTTTATCATTCGGGCGCAGGTAGCGGCCTGCAATAATAGTCTTGTTAATCGTGGTAACCTTAACTTCATTCTCGGGTTCGACGCCGACCACTATGACACCACGACTCTTGTCCGTGCCGCTTATCATGGCCTTTCCTTCCAGGCGCGCGGACAACGCTTTGACATTGCTATTTTTCAGAATCTCTGCCCGAATTGCCGGATCATCGGTGATAGCCCGATGTAATTTCCTGTCATCGTGATAACCTTTCCCATGTACTTTTAAATGACCTGTCAAATAGCTCGTGCTGTTTTCGATCATCTGCTCGTTCATTCCATCGATGAGCCCCCAAAGAAACACCAGCGACGCCAGGCCAACGCTAATCGCGACTACCGTAATCAGGGAACGCCTGACGTTGCGCAGCACATTCCGCCAGGCCAGACGCAGCAGTATCATTTTTTCGCTCCGGTTTGCGTGCGATCATCGATAATTTTTCCGTCATGTAATGTGACGATGCGGCGTGCACGTTCCATCACCATGGGATCATGGGTGGCAAAGATGAAGGTGGTCTTGTGGCGCTCATTGAGATCGCGCATCAAATCCAGCAAGGCGGCGCCGGTGCGGGAATCCAGGTTGGCAGTGGGTTCATCTGCCAGCACAATGGCGGGTTTCGACGCAATGGCACGGGCCACGGCGACCCGTTGTTGTTGTCCACCGGATAGTTGTGATGGCCGCCGGTTTATGTATTGCTCGAGACCCACTTCGCCCAATATCCCTTCGGCTCGCTCACGCCGCTCCTTGTCCGGCACGCCCTGTAACAACATCACGTATTCAACGTTCTCGACGGCACTCAGCACCGGGATCAAATTATATTCCTGGAAAATAAAGCCAATTTCCCGTAATCGCAGGCGAGAGAGCTGACTCTTTGACAGGCGACCAATTTCCTGCTCACGAATCCACACCTGCCCGCTGGTGGGCACGTCCAGCCCGCCGATGATGTTCAGCAGCGTGGTCTTGCCGGATCCCGAAGGCCCCACCAGGGACATGAACTCGCCACCGTTCACAACCAGATCCACACTATCCAGCGCATTGACAACGATGCTGTCCTGCTGGTACTGCTTGCTGACTTGTTTAACTGTTACCAGCGGTATGACATACCCCCTTAGCGCCAGCGGCGCAGGTTGCGGAGCGTAAAAATAGAATCTTTTATCGGTTTGTTGAAGACCACGTCGACTACGCGTATACGGGTGAAGTTACCGGGTTTCCGCGTGGGCCGCATTTCCCATTGCGAGGGTAATTCACGGTCGCCAAACTTACGGATATCAGAGAAAGTGAGGACCTTGATGATTTGGCCGCGTTCGTCAATGTACTCCTGCCGCACAGGCATTAAATCTGACTTGCGCACCAGATAGACGATGCTGCCCCAGATCACGGCCGCTTCGGGTTTGGGAGTGGAGACAACGCGATAAACTTCGGTGCCATTGACATTTTCAGTGCCAGTGACTTTGTGAGTATAGTCGTTGACCATGCTGCTTTCCTTCACCAGGTCATCGTTGGAGAAATCCGATCCCATCCAGGGCTGCAACATCATGGAGGGCGGGATTTTGATAACCCGTTCGACCTTTGGCAGGTAGTTCCACATCTCGCTCTTGATTCGCAATGAACCGATGCCGGCTTCCTTGGCCGGTGACAGGATACGGACGAAACTTTTATTCGGGCGTCGCATCCACATGTTCAACTTGAGCGTACGTTTCCAGTAGGGTGTGGTAATGCTCATCTCATACTTCCCTGAAGCCGTGCTACCCCACAGCCGACTTTCAACAGCTACCACGATTTCCCTGCCAGTTTTGACCTCACTCGCTAACACTGTCCCGTGATAGAGGGAAATCATGAGAAATACGCCAGTCATCAGGGCGCTATAAGTCAGGTGCCACCCCGTTCCAGGTCCCACTCGATTTGAGATAACTTTCATTGCAAAACTCCTTTTGACCGGGCGTGCCTTTCCAGTGTCATTTTAATACAACCTTGCATCAGGCAAACAGCTGAAACATTTTCCTCTCGCAGAATCAGGGAAGGGAATATGGTTAATTCGTCTGGCCAGTACTTTGGGGAAATACCCATCCTTTGTAATGACGGCCATTTACCTGGATGCATCAATGTGTATTAGTTCAAATCAAATCTAAGCTACTACATACTGTTACAGGTTAGATACTATTCGGCTTTCTCATAGAGATCCGCATTTATAGCCTTGAGTCCTGCCCGTGCGCAGGCTTCATCCAATTTACCACCGGGCGCCCCGCCTACGCCAATTCCTCATGGACACCACGAAGCGGGTCTACAATCTGTATTGTGGCTTATTGATTAATATATATAATAGTGCTGCAAAGGTGGCTCAAGTCCTTTTCTCGGTACCATACATTTCAAATGCTTACGTTTAGCCGTTAACGTACCCTGATAATCACGATACGGAATGATCATCACATGAACGACACCAGACACATTCACAATCGGTATGCCTGCAGTCAGTATCGCTGCGCAATTTTTTTACCGAGCGACTGGCCCATGGATACAACAGGGTTTTAACAAACCCTGGGTGATATTGTCCATACAATGACTTCCTTAGATCCTGTTTACCACTGATACGTTTCAGGAAAAAACGGTAACCACGATTACCCAGCTTATTGTACAGGGCACGATTCACAATAGAGACTTTTAACTGTTCTTTAAACTCTGCCGTCCACAATGCTGCGTAATCGGCTTCTTCCAACAAACTCCTTGCCGCCAATATGCCTGATGTAACGGCATGGCGTATACCAAAACCCCAGAGCGCATCCTGAAAACCGGCCTGTTCACCAACGACAGGTCGTTTACCTGCATAGGCTCGTAACGGAACATAGAAATTTCCTACACCACCATGGTGGATGGGATTTTTCATCTCAAGTCCTACCAGCCGTTTAAAAGCTGCCACTGTTTTTTCGACATGCAGTTTTTCCTGTTTGAAACCGGAAAACATACAGGTTTTTACTGTTCCCTTACCATTCCATACCAGCAAATAGGCATAGCCTCCGGGTGCGAGAGTATTGTCGCAAATCACCCAGAATCCATCTTCCATACCCGTATCAAAGAGATAGCCCACAGCGATTGCATCAACTGCCTTTGGCCCTGTCGCCAAAATGGAAGGAAATGGCAGTTTTTTAACTCGGCTCTTGAATCGCACGTCGACACCAAGCTCCTGTGCCTGTTGCAATAAGGCATGGTCAAGTGATCCGGGGCCAGGTCCACGCACCACCAGATAGAAGAACGGGGTTTTAGTTTGTATGGGATAACCCTGTCCCCAGCCATCATAGGCCATACCCTTTTTGCCGGGTAAAACATCAAAGTCGGTAGTAATGCCATCATCAGCAAGTACCTGCAGGACATCACGTTGCGTCGTCCAGTTTTCCAGACCCTGAAAATCATGTTTAAAGCGCCAGCCAACCTTCGCCTGTGCTTCATGGACAATTACCTGCGTCCCTGCCCGTGCAAGGGTAATAGCCGCTGACAAACCGGCGGGGCCTGCACCTGCAATTTGTATAGGCTTATCCTGCTGTGTTGCCATTTTTTCTTTATATCCAGAATTGATTATTCGTTACAAAACATGAGTGATGAGAAAAAATTAACAAGAGCAATGCCAGCTAAAAATATTTCAAATAACACAGACAAGGCTTTTCAAACATATTAATAATTATGGAAACATATGGCTCACTGACTTCATAGTAGTTTTTTTATTGGGTATATTGTGACTGATCACAACAAGCACATCAACACAATGGGCTTAACATGCATCTAAGTTAGGGAACCTCTGATTAATTATGCCATATCTCTGGCTTACAGGCTGATTCACAATCAAGGCGCAGCTTTGAAGGCATGCCTGGGCCTGGAGAAAAGCTGCAACGCAGAGTGTGAATCAGCCTGTAAGCCCCGAAGGGCGAGGCCTGAAGCGCACATCTACGGCATTGTTCTTGCAAAGGACTGGGCCATTCGCTGCGAAGCACGCTTTGTAGCTGTACGCTTCAGGTCTCGCAGAGACATGGCATAATTAATCAGAGGTTCCTTAGTTTATTGTCATACACAATATCCATGATCCACACCACACCACCTGATGTAAACAGAAGAATCAAGGGTAATACCACCTCCAGGTGACGACTATCCCAGTCCGCAAAAGTAAATGAGACTACCAGCGCTTGCAAGAATATTACTATTGCTGCGAATCCCCATCTTACAAATTCCCTCCCACCTCGAAACCAGGCAATAATTGCTAATGTATATACTGGTAACAAAAAAAGTAAAACAATCACATTATGGGGAACAGAATAATATGGACGGGCAAGCAGAAAAAAATAAAACAACTTCATCCCCACAAGTTTAATAAAATATAACGGTTTTGCCACAACAAAGCAGGCTATTTCAAACAATGGACTTGCTTTAGATTGTGAGCAATCCGGTATTGACCCTGGCATGGTTAGCGTAGACTCAGGATGACCCCAGATTACCGTACCTTCAATGTAATGATCGAGAACGTGCTCTTTAGACAACATTCCTCCAATCCAGATACTTGCCACTGATAGCATAATTACGGCTACCACTATAATCCCTACCACCAAGTGACGTTTTCCATCCTGCCACAACCAGACCAAAACATACAAAAATAATGCTAATGGCACAATGAAACCATTGGGACGCAAGAAGGTTGCAAGCAATACCAACAACCCACCGAATAAAATTCGCTGCCAACCTGTACGAGCCAGGATTACATAGCTTGTAAGTATTAGGGTGGCAATAAATAGGGATTCAGTGAGAATATAAAAATTCCATTTCTGCAGATCTGGAAACCCTGCGTAAAGGAAGGCAGCCACGAATCCTGCTCGCCAATCATAAAGGTGTGTGCCCAACAAATATAAAGTATAAGCAGCGACACCGCTCACTAGAACCTGGATGAGAATTACTCCCGCCTGACCCCAGCCCAAACCTAATATTATCGCAATAAAACCATCGTATGCCAGATAGGACATTGCCTTGCCGCTAGTTGGCAGGTGGCCGGATAGTAATACTTCTGCAGCACCTATGTAACGACCGGCATCCCCAGCCGGTCGGATACCTCCTGTGTAGAATAACCAAAGTTGCATCGTGGCCCACAAAGCCACTAGCCCAATCATCAGTGTCTGTTGGTTAACTACACTAAAATCGAACTTACTTAATCTTTTCATTCTTAGGCCTCTTAGTTATATCGCTGCAAAACTAAGCCAGTCCATATAAACTCATTTGAAGCTTCATGGCATGAAAACAAACAACTCGAAGAATACAAGCAGATTGCCCATAAATATTTAGCTATCAATGATTTGCAGCAACATCCTGAGCTGAAAAATACCTTACTTGAAGACTACCGACAGGGTACGAAAACTCAGTAGCCTGAAAAAATATTTACCCGGATAACATCAATAACGAATATCGTGTAATATGATAGGGCACCTCTATGGTTCCCACCACATAAATAAATGAATCAAAGCAAAAAGGTGAAACTATGCACTACTCAAAAGAGCAAATCGCTGAAATCGACATTCTCATTCGCTACAATCTGGCTACAACCCAGCAAGGCATCAAAGTGCACTCAAACGCGAACACAGGGCACGTAGAAGCTGTAGAACGTTTATTTGAAAAAGGCCTGGTTACACAAATCGATGGTGGCTATCTAACCGACCTCGGCAGAAAAGCAGCAGAACACGCACAAGCGCTAATTCTAATGCTGGCTCCAAATGACCAGAGTATTGCGAGTTAATAGACTCTCAGACAGCTATTAAGTACGAGTCTTCATTAAAAAGTAACAAAATCCCGCCTTTTCTCGAAAACACCCTTAAAATCCACGTGTAACCTCTATTAATTCTGGAGATGTCAGATTGTATTAAAAATCTGTCCAGGGCAGGAGTCGCAACGTTCGCTCAATGACATCCTGTCAGCACATCCACATACTTCGTAACAGCTTGCGAATGCGCAGCGATGGCTGGTTCCGGATTCATTATGATTATTCATGAATTATTAGAGAGGTCCTTTTGCTAATCACATTTACGCGTAATCACTGCCTTCCCCAACACAGTTACACCCTGTTCTTTTTCGTCCTTAGCCAAAACAGCCAGGCCATCCTTAGTTGTTGCGAGATGTGCTTTGCAGTTAAGAATGATCTCTGTTTTTGACATAACATTCACCTTGTTATGAATGCAGTACCATCCGTTCGGGTTCATCAGATACATTCTTGCTACTGACATAACACTAACATTTGGTTTTATTAAAACCAGTTCAGGATTTTTTGATACCTTTGTATCATTTATATTCCCACCAATGCCAAAAACCTTAACTTTCTTGCCAATAACTCGATATTTCGGTTTACTGGCATTGAAAGGATGTGTGTCCCAGTTATTCAGACACAAACGGATGGCTTCATATTCATCAGCCCTGGCTGTAGATGTTGCTATTAGAAAAATGAAAGTGATTACTGTTATTCGTTTGAACATGTGGCCACTACTCTGTTAGCACAAATTCAGGTAAAAAAACGGCCCGTAAAAACGGGCCTTTTTTATCTGAACTGGAAAAACGACTTAGTCTTGAATCACATCGAGTTCTACGCGACGGTTTTTGATACGACCAGCATGTGTAGCATTATCGGCGATCGGGTTAGCTTCTCCCATGCCTTTAACAACCATGCGACCTCGATCTATACCTTTAGCCGCCATGTAATCAGCAACAGTATTCGCACGGCGCTCAGACAGTTTCAGGTTATAGGCTTCAGGACCAGATGTATCCGTGTAGCCCGTAATTTCAATGTGGCTGAGTCCTTTTTGCATGAGTTCTTTATAAGGCGCCAAACGTGTATAGGCGTCATCAAGAATTGCTTTATCATCAGCTGTCAGTGCGGCGCTATCAAATTTGAACTGAATGTTGTTAATAACAACATGTTCCAGCACAGTACCTTTTTCTACTACGGCAATTTCAACCTTCGCTGGCTCCTTCTTCACAACAACCTTTACTTTATAACCACATTCTGGCAGAAGTACTGTGGTTGTGTCAGCAGACCGCACGCACCCTCCTTCACTATCCCTAACGAGGGAACCATCACTGCTTCTGACATACTTATTTACTTTTTTCTCACCAGCATGTGCAGGCATTGCACCGATAACCAGTGAACCTATAGCTGCTACTAATACTATTATTGAACGTTTCATGGGCTTCCCTTGTTAATTGATAATATACGATTATTAATAATGAATGCTTTAGTTTAAATCTATTGTTATATTTGTTTACAAAAACCTGGTTATTCCCTGTACAGATACTAGCATCATTATAGACTGGCTTTAAGTGCAAGTGTCAATTTGCCGTGATGTATTTCTTTCTTAATCAGGGTTGAATGCAGTAATACCATATCAACGAATTTAAAATATCCATAATTCAAAATATATTTAATAAAACTCGTTTAATTCTAACATGAAAATAATACACTTCAAACCATACTTTCATTCAAAAGGATTCTCTCTAACTTATTGTTTATATTAAATAATAGATTATTTACTTTTTCCGGCAAGCTACTTTTTAACTCTTTTCAATTGAAATTGTCGCGATCTATCTCAAGTTAATAGCACCTTAATTTATTCTGGATACATTTAGATAGTGATTCAAAAACTGTTATCTCAAGGCAAGGATCGCATGTAATAGCTAGCTATTACGAAGATTCAGAACGTACTCAATATGTAACGGCAATCGCTCACGCGCAGCAGAAATGCTGGGTGTGAGCGAAAGAACCCTTAATCATCAGATGAATAAACTGACATCTGACTTCTGTGCCGTAGGCAGAAAACTGGCGGCACCTATCCAGTCCTGAATCTCAGGAATAAATTCACTTTGATCCATACTGAATAAATCAACCGTCATCTGACAGGCCACCAGCTTTACATCAGCTTCAATGCACAGAGAACGCAGCTCTTCGATAGTCGCCACACCCTTGTCTTTCATCGTCTTTTTCATCATGCCGCTGGCCATCTTTTCAAAACCCGGCACATTCGCCATGACGATATTTGGAATATTCATATTCATCTTCCGCAGCCATTCCGGACCCACCGGCATTTTCATTGGCATAGCTGGATTACCAAGCGGGCTAATCTCAAGATCCAGGTCTTTTTTTAGCAGATTTAGACCATAGAAGGTAAAAAATACCGACACATCCCAGCCCAGGGCGGCGGCTGTTGAAGATAGGATAAACGGTGGATAGGCCATATCCAACGTCCCCTTGGTTGCAATGATAGTCATTGACGGCACATGCGCTGCTTCGCGCTCTGCCATACGTTCATCAAACCAGTCATTAAACAGATTTCTGTCCATCACCGGTTCCTGTATTACTTTCGCTGTATTTCCCATGATTGTCTCCTTTCAAATTTTACGAATAACAAATTTGTACTCACCACTTTCGGTAAAATTTTCCAACAATTCATTACCCGTTTGTTTACAAAATGAATCGATATCTTTGACAGATCCCGGATCAGATGAAATCAAATGCAGGGTATCACCTGATTGCAGACCATTAAGTGCTTTCCTGGTTCTGAGGATAGGCAGTGGGCAATTCAATCCACGTGTATCAAGTGTTGCGGTAGCCTCAACATTCATATTGTTCACCTCATTATATTAGATGACCGGTCGGTCAATTACATACTCAAATAAAAGGACTCGAAAGCCCTGCCTTGATCGAACACTTAATACGTTTGTCTCTCCCTGCACAAGTAATAGACTGGTCGGCCATTAATGTAGACAAAATTTTGACTAAGTAATTCATTACATATAATTAATGTGTGTTTAATTCAATGCGAATATTTTTTAGCGCAGACCCGAGGCGATAAATCACTTCAGGATCGTTTTCTGTCTTGGCAAGCAGGATCATGCCTTCAAGGTATGCGAGCATTGCTTCAGCAGTAAGCTCACTGTTTAGTGGTGTGATAACGCCCTGCTCTATCGCCTCATCCAGTGTGACCTTGAAACGGTCTTTTGCTGAAGTAAATACAGCATTGAGTTTAGAGCGCAAGATGTCATCCTGGGTACTAATTTCAAGCGCCAGGTTACCAAATAGACAACCCGGAATATGGCCATTCAGCTCTTTACTGGATCTCTGCCAGAAATACGCAGCATCGATAACATAGTCAATGCGTTCCATTGGTGGCAATGAAGGATCAAATGCCTCTGCGACAAAGCCGTTGGCCCAGTCTTCAGCAAACTCATCTATAACGGCCAGCACCAGGTCTCTTTTAGACGGGAAAAAATGATAAAAGCTACCCTTCTGGATGGATGCCATATCACAGATTTCCTTAATGCCGACATCGGCATAGCTGCGATTATGAAAACGTGACTTGGCGACCACAATGATGCGTTCGCGCGTGTCGTTGGTATTGCTCATGTAACGAGTATAGTTGACCGGTCGGTCTAATGCAATGGGGGAGTAAATTAAGGCCTAAGGACGAAGGACGAAAGACGAAGGATAAAGGACTTAAGGATATCCGCCATTCTGCATATTTTTAGCTTGAACCTTGCAAGTTGAGCATGTTTTGAGGTCGGCATATGCCGGCACTACGAAATCAAATTCAAGAATGCTTTGCATGGTTGCAACGTCCAGTCTTTGATCCTTAATCCTTCGTCCTTAACCTTTAGCCCTTCGTCCTTAGTCCTTGTCTTTGAACTGATTTAACCCCAACACATCCTGCATGGTATAGAGCCCGGCTGGCTGGTGTGCCAGCCATTTTGCCGCCCGTACTGCACCATTGGCGAAAGTGGCTCGACTTGAAGCCTTGTGGGTAATTTCTATACGTTCACCTTCAGAGGCAAACATCACCGTGTGCTCACCAACGATATCCCCAGCTCTTATGGTTGAAAAACCGATGGTAGTGCGATCTCTCTCACCGGTGTGCCCTTCTCTGCCATACACGGCACAATCGTCCAGATTTCGACCCAGGGCATCAGCTATAACCTCGCCCATACCAAGTGCTGTACCCGATGGCGCATCCACTTTATGTCTGTGGTGGGCTTCGATAATTTCAATATCGACAGAATCACCCAGCACTTCAGCAGCTGTGGCCAGTAATTTAAAACATAGATTCACGCCAATACTCATATTTGGAGCAAAAACCACAGGAATTTGTTTTGCCGCAGCTGCAATCTGTTCTTTTTCTTCTACTGAGAAACCTGTCGTACCTATCACCATTGCCTTATTATGTTTCAGGCAATGATTCAGGTGATTCATCGCCGGCTCCGGTCGGGTAAAATCGATCAGTACATCGAAACATTCGGGATCAGAGGTTTTTTCGATCATTACACCTGTCGCATCGATGCCAGCGACCTCACCGCTATCACGTCCAATTGCAGTGCTGTCCGGATGCTCGGTTGCGGCACCGGTTTCTACTCCAGAAGTGGACTGGCAGGTTCTTATCAGCTCCTGTCCCATACGACCAGCCGCTCCAGATATTGCTATTTTTACCATTTCATTGTTTTCCGTAATAAGTTTCTAATGTTTTTCACGCAGCGCCAGGGTATCCAGCAGATATTGCTGAGCAGAAAACCCTTCTTCACCCTTTGCCGGCTCCACGCGACTAAAGCTTCCATCTTCATCGAGTTGCCATGCATCAATATTATCTTTCAGATAGACCTCGAGTCCATGCCGGTAGACTAGAGACTTCAGTTCCTCATCCTCTATTGGTGTACAGGTTTCCACGCGTCGAAAAAAGTTTCTGTCCAGCCAGTCTGAACTGGAGATATACAATTCCCTGTTACCGTCATTCTCAAAACAGAAGATTCGATGGTGTTCGAGAAAACGGCCAACGATCGAACGCACCCGGATATTTTCAGACAAACCCTTGATGCCCGGTCGTATACCGCATATCCCTCTTACAATGAGGTCTATGCTGACGCCAGCCATAGACGCTTCATAGAGAGCCTTCATGACATTGAATTCCTGTAGTGAATTCATTTTTGCGATGATCACAGCCGACTTCCCCTGCCTCGCATTTTCAGCTTCACGATCAATTTTAGCAATAATATTCTCATGCAGGGTAAACGGTGCCTGTAGTATTTTGTTCAGTCCCGAAAACTTACCCAGCCCGGTAAGCTGTAGAAATATTCTCTGAACATCTTCGGCGATTTCTGGGCGCGCGCTAATAATACCGAAGTCTGTGTAGGTTCGAGCAGTGCCTGCATGGTAATTTCCTGTTCCGAGATGGGTGTAATTACGCAGACCATCCGCTTCCTTACGTACCACTAGAATCATCTTGGCGTGGGTTTTATGTCCGACTACACCATAGACCACCTGCACGCCGGCCCGCAGCATGCGGTTGGCTACCTTGATGTTGGCGTCTTCATCAAAACGTGCTTTCAGCTCAACAACTGCCGTGACATCTTTACCCGCTAATGCGGCATTGATCAGGGCCTGGACTATCTCTGAATCCCTGTCGGTTCGATACAAGGTCTGTTTGATGGATAATACTTTGGGGTCTTTTGATGCCTCCCGCACAAAATCAATGACTGGCACAAAACTCTGATAGGGGTGATGCAGCAACAGATCCTTCTTTCTAATAGCATCAAACAGGCTCGGTTTACTATGCGTTTTTTGATTCGGTTTGAGCACCCGAAAAAATGAATCTGATACCGGGGTCTCGAACACATTGCCCGGGGTAAAGTTACGATATTTCAATTCTGGACGATCGATCATTGCCGGTACCGCAATTAACCGATTAAGATTCACAGGGCCGTTAACCCTGTACAAATCATCATCATTCAGTAAAAATTTTTCCTGCAGTAATTTGACCAGTTCATCTGAACAATTATCTGCCACTTCCAGGCGTACGCTATCACCGAAATTACGGGTCGGCAACTCACCTTCCAGTGCATCCATCAGGTCATTGGACTCTTCCTCATCGACAAACAGATTGCTGTTGCGGGTTACTCTGAACTGAAAACAGCCGGTGACTTCCATGCCAGGAAATAAGGAATCAACATGCTGATGCAATATTGATGACAAAAATACCAGATCGGTATCCCCGCTGGCTACCTCGGCAGGAAAATGGATAACACGGGGCAGAGATCGTGGTGCTGTAACAATCGCATGATCCGTATCGCGGCCAAAGGCATCCAGTCCTTCCAGTGAAACGATGAAGTTCAAACTTTTATTAATAACAGGAGGAAAAGGGTGTGAGGGGTCAAGACCCACCGGGCTTAACACAGGAAACATCTCATTAGTAAAAAAATCCTTTACCCACTTTCGCTGTGTACCCGTCCAGTGATCCCTGCGAATGAAATTTATGCCTTCCTTCGACAGTGCCGGTACCAGCTCTTTATTCAGTACACAATACTGCATCCTGACCAGATGATGTGCTTCTTCGGTGATCTTTTGCAGCGCATCCTTCGGCAACAAACCATCAGCACCTGTGGTGGTGATACCATGCTTTGAAAATTCTTTTAAGCGGGCAACCCTGACCTCAAAGAACTCATCCAGATTGCTGCATGAAATGCAGAGAAACCTGAGACGCTCCAACAACGGCGTATCTGTATTCCGGGCCTGTTCAAGTACACGGTAATTGAACTGCAGCAGACTAAGTTCACGATTTATGTAGTATTTTGGATCATTGATATCCATCACGATACGGGGTCACAAGCAGGTAAGAATAATAGAGATGCCCACATGGTATCACAGGTTTTTTAAGGAACCTCTAAACAGGTCTCACGCATCCTTGTGGTCATCTTTTTTTTCTTCTGAGAACTGTTTCAGTGAGGTGCACACTCACGCATTAAAACTGCCTGCGGGAAATTCACGATTATCATCTTCTGTTCCTGCATTGGCGGGCATCAGTTCATAACTGGTTTTGAAATCAAACAGGCGGTCATCCGTAAGCTTCTGCAGTTGCTCAGGCTTGAGTTTTTCGATAGACATTTTTTATTAACTCCTCTCCAGAAATGCTGATACTTCTGCAAAATCACGGGTTCGTTTCATAGCAGGCAGGCTACTGGTAAAGATTTTACCGTAGGATTTGCTAACCAGCCGGCTATCGCACAGGATAAAGACACCCTGATCATCCACTGATCGTATCAAACGACCAGCCCCCTGCCGCAGGGCCACGACTGCCTGTGGTAATTGCAATGTCATGAAGGGATTCAGACCGGCACTCCTGGCTGCCTTGCTACGGGCCTGTAGTACAGGGTCATCCGGTACGGCAAAGGGAAATTTATCAATTAACACGACTGTCAGGGCATCGCCCTTAACGTCCACCCCCTCCCAGAAACTACCTGTACCAAGCAGCACGGCATCACCGGCATCGCGAAAGCGTTCCAGCAATACATGCCTGGGGGCCTCACCCTGCACCAGCAATGGATAGTCACATCGGCCTTCCAGCATACTCGCCGCCTCATTCAGGGCACGATAACTGGTGAATAGCATAAAAACCCTGCCACGAGATATTTTTATCAGCTTCTCAGCAAGTTCAACCACACTGGCTGTATGGTCAGAATCACCGGGCTCTGGTAGACCTTCAGGCAGATAAAACAATGCCTGTTCAGCATAATTGAAGGGCCCGGGCCAGATGCCAGAGCACGCATCTTCAAGTCCGAGCTGCTGCTGGTAATGGGTAAAGCTTCCGGAAATTGCCAGTGTGGCCGAGGTGAAGATCACCGACCTGTCCTGTTCGCATACCAGTTCCCTGAATTTGTCGGCAATACTCAGTGGCGTACTGTGAAATCGAAAACCGGTTTTACTGGTCTCATACCAGCGAATAAATTCTTCGTTGCTGTCTATGCCCAGTGCCGCCAGCCTGTCAACTAGCACCTGTGTGCGCTCGTAACAGTTCTCCAGCTGATCACCCGTTACAGCAGCAGATTTCAGTAGTTCCAGCATCTGCTGCAGGCCCTGCTTTAATGATTCAAGAGCATCAGTGAAACCGGAAACAGCTTCAAGTTGCGACCAACTACCTTTGCTTACGGATGTTCCCATCGCAAGCCGGCATTCTTTGGCCAGCTTTTCCAGTTCGTCGACACGTATCTCAAAACCCGCAATTCCACTTTTTTCCGCCACCTCAGCCAGTTGTGCATCACGGCAAAGATCCAGTATCTGTCGTTGGCTGACTCCGGTACTAAAATACATGCTGGCGGTATCCGGTATCTGATGGGCTTCATCAAATATGACCACCTCGACCTTTGGCAGTAGTTGGCCATAGCCTTCTTCTTTTAGCGCAACATCAGCAAGAAAAAGATGATGATTGACGACAAGAATATCGGCCTCCATAGCATCCTTACGCGCCGTATTGACGAAACAGTCATCATAATGCCGGCATTTCGTGCCGATACAGTTGTCCACAGTAGAGGTGACATCAGACCAGACTCTGGATTGCTCAGGTACCCCACTAACTTCCGCGACATCGCCATGCAATGTAATCAGCGACCATTTGCTGATCACAGCAAGATCCACATGAGGATAAGGACGATAACCGGACTGATCCAGTTCAGCCTGCTCCAGACGTAAGCGGCAGAGATAATTGGAGCGACCCTTTAATAAAGCCATGCTGGCAGGCACTTCCAGGGCGCGCCGAACCAGTGGTAGATCCTGTTTATACAACTGATCCTGAAGATGTCGGGTACCGGTTGATACCAGCACCTTTTTCCCGGACAGCAAGGCGGGTACCAGATAGGCCAGGGTTTTACCTGTCCCTGTACCTGACTCGGCAATCAGGATTTCTTTATCTGCTATGGCCTGTTCAATACGCGATGCCATTTGCTGCTGCGATTCGCGAACACGAAAATTATCCAGCAGACGAGTAAAGGGCCCGTCTGTTCCGAGCAGTGAGGATGCGTCAGTAAGAATGGTCAGCTACTCTTCCTGCATACATTCACTAAGGGCCGCTTCCCAGTCAGGCAGGCGAATACCGAATGTATCGAAAAGTTTTTTATTCGATAACACCGTATAAGCCGGTCGTTTTGCCGGCGTAGGGTAATCTGCAGTAGGAATATCAAGCACGCGGGTATCGGAAAATTCTGACGCGGCAACGATTGCTCTGGCAAACCCACACCAGCTGGTTTCACCACCGCAGGTCATATGATAAACCCCGCTAATTGTTTCGGAAAACCCGTCATTTAGCATGAAGTATTGCACCAGCTTCAGAGTAGCATCGGTCAGGGCGCGTGTGGTAGTCGGTGCACCTATCTGATCACCAACAACTTTTAACTCATCGCGCTCCGCCGCCAGCCGCAGCATGGTGCGAAGGAAGTTCTGCCCATGCATGGAGTAAACCCAGCTGGTTCGTAAAATCAGAGAGTTTCTACAATGCGTCAGTACAGCATTCTCCCCATCCAGCTTGGTTGAACCGTAAACAGATTCAGGATTTGGCTGGTCGTCTTCAGAATAGGACTCAGTTGCCGTACCATCAAAGACGTAATCAGTAGAATAATGAATAATTCCAGCATTCAGGGCTGTTGCTGCTTTGGCCATTACAGAAGGAGCTTCAGCATTTACTTTTGCCGCCAGTTCCACTTCTGATTCTGCCCTGTCGACCGCTGTGTAGGCAGCGGCATTGATGATCAGGTTTGGCTTCTCATCATTTATTACTTGCCGAAGGCGTTCAAGATAAGAAAGATCAAGATCATCGATTCCATATCCTGATAACTGCTCAACTCCAGCAACATCCGCTAAGGATTCATTCAAATGTGTCCCTAGCTGGCCGTCACGCCCGAATAGTAGAATCTTCATAGCTATACTCAGTCCTGTGCGAGAACTATGTTTTTCAATAAAGGTGCTTTACGGTCTTTTTCTGACACCAGCGGATCACTGATCGGCCAGTCTATGCCAATATCGGGATCATCCCAACGTATGCCAGCATCTTCGGCAGGTGTGTACAACGCTGTACATTTATAGGTCACATCAACAGTATCACTGAGTACGCAAAAACCATGTGCATATCCGGGTGGAATATAGAGTTGGTGCTTGTTCTTTTCACTCAGCACCACACCATACCACTGTCCATATGTAACGGACTCAGGACGAATATCAACAGCCACATCAAAAATCTCGCCCGTTACCACTCGCACCAGTTTGCCCTGCCATGTTGGGAACTGATAGTGCAGACCACGCAACACTCCACGACTGGAGCGTGAGTGATTATCCTGCACGAAATTTGTTGGCAGGCCATTTTCTTCAAAAATGGCTGAATTAAAAGTCTCGAGAAAAAACCCCCGCTCATCTTCAAAGACGCGCGGGATAATCAATCGCACACCTTTTAGATGGGTATCGTGGACTTCCAATAGACTCTCCTTATTTTCCAGCCAAATAGTCTGCCGGATGATGTCTGAATTATAGAGGCCATCCTCTGAGCTCAGTGTTATTGCGTAGTATACCAGCCGTGGGTTCAGGTAAAAGAGCCTTCGTGGATATTTCTCATACTAGAACACCAGGCTGTTATAATATCTGTGCGAATGAATTCGCACCTACAGAAACCGTCACAAGTCACCAATTTCTGTGATTTGCCCGGAAGAAAACAATTGTAGGTCCGAATTCATTCGGACAATATCGTAAAGATGAATTCCTTTTTAACAGTCTTGTGCGAATGAATTCGCACCTACAGATACATCGTTCACTGAGTTAGAGATTTTGTAGAAAATCATCACAGAGCGATCGCAGATCAAGCAATTTGCCATGGAAAAAGTGACTGGCACCATGCATGATCTCTAATTGTGGCGGATTCTCCAGACTACGAACCCAGTTGACCACTGAATTAGCATCAACGACCTCATCCTCATCACCCTGTATCAGCAGCCAGGGGCAGCCTATGAATGACAAATTCTTAAAGTCAAACATACGTACCGGTGGGGCTACCGTGATCAGAGCTGCAGGTTTAGCCTGTACGGCTGCCTGTAAAGCGACAAATGAACCAAAAGAGAAACCGGCAAGAATCACCGGCAAACCGGTTTGATGAGAGCTTAGCCAGTTAAGCACAGCCAGCGCGTCATCTGTTTCACCTGCACCTTCATCATATTCTCCCGCACTGGCACCGACACCTCTAAAATTAAATCGGACTGCAGTACGATTATTTGCCGCCAGAGATTTAGCCAGAGTATGCACCACCTTGTTCTGCATAGCGCCACCGTAGAGCGGATGCGGATGACAAATGACTGCCCCGCCCTGTGGTTCATCCGCAGCACAGTCTACTATTCCTTCAAGATCGCCTGATGGACCAGGGATAGTAACAGGGAATGACGAGAATCCTTCTGTGCAACGATCAAGCATTTGGTTTACGGGTTACGGGTTACGAGCTACGACTTGGGACTTGGAACTTGGAGCTTGGAACTTGGAACTTGCAGTTTAGACGTTACGTAAACCGTAAATCGTAAAACGTAAATCATTTAGTTAATCCTCCCAATGTTAGTTTGTACGGATCAAGCAAACGATCAAGCTCAGCCTCGCCGAGGTCTGTCATTTCCAGTGCGATATCTTTTACAGCGCGGTTTTCTGCATAGGCACGTTTAGCAATTTTCGCGCCAAGCTCATAGCCAATAACCGGATTGAGTGCCGTCACCAGTATTGGGTTACGTTCAAGCGACTCATTTAGTACGGCCTCGTTTACGACAAAACCATCAATAGCCTTTTCAGCCAGCACAGTACATGCATTGCTCAGTAGCTCGATGCTGGCACTCAGGTTTTTTGCTAGAACAGGCAGCATGACGTTGAGCTGGAAGTTTCCTGACTGCCCAGCCAGGGTAATTGTTGTGTCGTTGCCTATTACTTCAGCACAGACCATCGCTACGGCCTCTGGAATGACCGGATTGATTTTCCCGGGCATTATACTGCTGCCCGGCTGCAGTGCTGGCAGAGTAATCTCTCCCAGGCCCGCCAGTGGACCGGAATTCATCCATCGCAGGTCATTGGCAATCTTCATCATTGCCACTGCCAGTGATTTCAGCTGGCCGCTGAGTGCAACGGCATCATCCTGACCGGACAGTCCGGAGAAAAAGTTATCACGTACCCTGAAGTTAAGTCCGGTCAAATCGTTCAGGGCCAACGCACACCCCTCAGCAAAACCTTCCGCTGCATTGATACCGGTACCAACGGCTGTGCCGCCCAGTGGCAGATCCAGCACGCCTGTGGCTGCCTGCTGGATTCGTGACTTTGCGCGGCCTATCTGATCACGCCAGCCGCTAATTTCCTGACCCAGAGTAACAGGCATTGCATCCATCAAATGAGTGCGGCCTGTCTTTACTACGCGACCCAGTTCATCAATCCGTCTGCTCAAACTCGATTCCAGCTTGTTCAGTGCAGGTATCAATGCTTCATTTACCAGTAATGCAGCAGCCACGTGAATAGCGGCCGGGAACACATCGTTCGAGCTCTGCCCCATGTTGACATGATCATTCGGATGCACTTGCATGCCTGATCCCCGGGATGCCAGGGTCGCGATAACCTCATTGGCATTCATATTTGAACTGGTGCCGGAACCGGTCTGAAAGACGTCGATGGGAAACTGATCATCATACCTGCCTTCAGCAACGGCGGCAGATGCCAGAGTAATCGCTACTGTTCTTGCTTCATCCAGCAATGCCAGATGGTGGTTAGTTGTCGCGCAGGCATGTTTTATCAGGCCCAATGCGCGAATCACTGGACGCGGTAGCATGCTGCCGGATATCGGGAAATTATTCACCGCACGCTGTGTCTGTGCGCCATAGAGTGCATCTGCCGGCACCTCTATTTCTCCCATAGAATCTTTTTCAACGCGCGTTTGTTTATTATTCATGAATACCTGCCTGTGAAGTCCAGTCTTCAGCTGATATGATCAATATCTACTTTTATGAATTATTCAGCTCATATAATACTGTACCCTTAAGATAATGAATACTGAAACCACAGCACGTCTGCTGATCAGCTGTGATGATAAACCCGGCATAGTCGCCACCGTCTCAAATTTTCTCTATCACCATGGCGCCAACATAACGGCGCTGGATCAGCATTCCAGTGATCCTGAAGATGGAACCTTCCTGATGCGCCTGGAATTCCAGACACCGCACCTGAATACCAGCCAGTCGTTACTCGAGCAATCTTTCGCTGAAAGTGTAGCCAGGCCCTATAATATGGACTGGCAAATTAGCTATGCCGCACAGCGCAAACGCACAGCAATCCTGGTATCCAGACAGGATCATGCCCTGCTCGAACTGCTGTGGCGCTGGTCACGCGGTCAGTTGCCTATAGATATTACCCAGGTCATCAGTAACCACACTGATGCGGAAGCGGCTGTAAAGTCCTTTGGTGCCAGGTTCCATCATGTAGCCGTCAATGCCGGCAATAAAGCAGAAGCAGAAGATAAAATACTCGAATTACTGTCAGATAATACTGATCTGGTCGTGCTAGCCCGTTACATGCAGATACTGTCCGCCGATTTTGTCAGCCACTACCCGCAGCGCATCATCAACATCCATCATTCCTTCCTGCCGGCTTTCATCGGTGCAGATCCTTACCGCAGAGCTGCCGAACGCGGGGTAAAAATCATCGGCGCCACCGCCCATTACGTTACCGAAAACCTCGACGAAGGTCCAATAATTGAACAGGATGTCAAACGCGTATCACACCGCCATGATGTTGAAGAACTAAAAGAAATTGGCCGAGATATAGAACGCAATGTGCTGGCCCGCGCCGTGCAGTGGCATGCAGAAGACAGAATACTCCTGCATCAGAACCGAACCGTGGTGTTTGCTGAGTGGTAGGCCTGAATGTCAAAAACTCTGTTTTCTTTCAGGCTCAGAAAATTCCCCAAGCTCTCGCAATACTGCGGTGGCATAACACCCGGGCAGTAATGAGAACTTCAGTTCCAGCTGGTTCTCTTCCGGCCAGTTCCAGGATAAATCAGCTACAGGCATACGCAGGCTGCGGCGGGCCATTTGCTGGCCAGCTTTTTCCAGCCCCTCTTTCCAGCACTGCCAGTCGCTGAGGCTTGCCGTCTCTATTTCTGCTGCCTCGGCTGTCAGCATGGAACTTCCTCTGCCCCAGAGCGGTCCGGTTGGGCTGATGTCGAGTTCATCTACTCTTTTTCGTATCTCTTCATCAATGGTATCGATATGAAAACAGGAACGGGAACCGCTAAGCATCATGCTGTCACCCTGAATGGCTTTGTTCCAGGTATTACTGCGGATTCTCTCTGCCAGCAGCAGATTAAATAACCATGATCGTGCGGCTGAATAATAGATGTTTCGTTTAAATCTGTCTTTGATTCGCCTACCATTCATCAGCATCTCATCTGCGTGGTGAAGATTATTGGCATTATGACCAAAACGCTGAGCGGTAAAATAATTCGGCACACCGCTGCTTTTTATTTGCGCCAACCTCTGTTCTGCCAGTTCACTATTGCCGTCAAATCCACGTAGCAGCAGCCGAAACGCATTTTTTTGCAGGCCACCACGCCTGATCTTCTTGCGGTGTCTATTAATTGAAAGAAACTCAAGCGACGAATCAGCCATATCCTGCCAGTCCGGATCATTCTTGCCAGGCAGATGGACGCTGAAATACTGCGAGGTGACAGCATTTCTGTCCTTCAGGCCGGCGTAGCTAACTGCTTTACGGGGTACATTGCTCTGACGGGCCAGGATCCGTGCTATGTCTTCTGTGTTCATGCCTCTTTTTCGTATATGTAAAAAGGCGTGTTCACCCTCACCGGTGGGTGAAAAACCCAGTTCTTCATCGACAACAAAATCTTCCGGGACAGTGCGAATTTCAGCACTTATAGGGAGTTGCGGGAAGGCATGGGGTAATTCATCAATTTGATAAGAGGGGTTCATTCAATAGGCAAAAAAAAAGCCGCTGTATAAATTACAGCAGCCTTTATTCATTCCTGTTATGCAGATCAGGCAGCTACAGTTTTATCTGACTTTTCCTTCAGATCGGCTATAGCGGCAGTAATCGCATCTTCTGCCAGCACTGAGCAATGGATTTTGACTGGAGGCAGAGCCAGTTCTTCAGCAATCGCTGTATTCCTGATCTCACCCGCTTCATCCAGAGTTTTCCCTTTCATCCATTCTGTTACCAATGAACTCGAGGCAATGGCTGAACCACAGCCATAGGTCTTGAATTTGGCATCTTCAATCACACCGTTATCATCAATCTGGATTTGTAAACGCATGACATCACCACATGCAGGCGCGCCGACCATTCCGGTACCAACGTTTGGAGCATCCTTATCCAGCGTCCCAACGTTTCTGGGATTTTCATAATGATCCAGTACTTTTTCACTATAGGCCATGATTTACTCCGTATACTCTCACTCTGACGTTTATAAGGTTTCGCTTATTATAGCAGTAATATTCAATATCTTCTGTATAATTTCTTAGCTGGCTTCTCTTAAATCTGTATAGGCCCCTGGCAGCGCTGTCTGCAGTATGCCTGCATGTACGTCACCAATAACATCGCCACCATTCGGCCGCTCAATGCAATCTTTCAGTGAGATACTGTGCAGAAACTGATAGATACTTCGACTCAATGAACTCCACATCATCTGGCTCAAGTAGCGAACATTGTCGCCATATTGCGGGATGATGGTTTCGCGCATCGTATAAGTACGGTCATCAACGGATGTAACAATGTCCGCCACAGAGATATCTTCAGCGTCTAAAGCCAGCCTGTAACCACCACCTGGTCCGCGCACACCCTCAATAAGCTTACTCTCTCTTAAATTTGCAAAAAGCTGTTCGATATATGAGACAGAAATACCCTGATCTGTTGCGATTTGAGCCGCTGTCATTGCTCGTCCTTTGCCATTTATAGCAAGAAACATCATCCCTGAAATAGCTATCTGACCTTTTGACGATAATCTCATATTGACTCTCCTGATGCTAAGCGCATCTATACCTGACTTTTTAGGTGGGTTATTTTATTATAAGAATCTACTACTGTCAATAATCAGAATGATCAGACGGAAATTATTTTGTCTGGGTATTTTCAATAAAAGTAATATATAACTTTATTATTCAATTACTTAATAAAGACATATTAATAATTTACATCAATATGATGTAAACTATCTACCATTAATATTATTCATTATTACTTCTTCCCAAATGACAATTTCGCCTTATATTTTCGACCTGAAAAGCACTGAATTCGATGAGCTGGTACTGGCGAATTCAGACAAAGGCCCCGTTCTGGTAAATTTCTGGTCTGCCAAAGCCGCACCCTGCGTGATGCTGATGCCACGTCTGGTTAAGCTATGCAGTGAATACCAGGGACGATTTCTTCTCGGCATGGTAAATACCGATGAAGAAACGGATCTCGTAAAACGGCTGGGTATAAGCAGCCTGCCCTATGTGCGGATCTATAAGAAAGGTGAGGTGGTTGAGACTATTCGTGGGGCCGAGTCTGAAAAGAGTCTGAGACAGATCCTGGAAAAACATATACCACAGGTACTTAGTCCATTACATACCCGGGCAATAAAACAGGTTCAAACAGGCAAAACTGAAGAGGCTTTGCAGCTAATGGCTGAGGCAGTTGTTGAAACTCCGAACGACGTACGTATCCCAGCTGACATGCTGAGACTACTGATACGGGAAGGGCGTTTTGTTGAGGCTGAAAAACTTGCCTATTCCATTCCACAGTCTATCCAGAATGACCCGTCAATTAGCCTGCTGATGACCCATCTGGAAATATTTAATGCCAGCCCCGAAGACGACGAATCATCAATCGAAGCAATAAATATTTTATATAAAAAACTAAACGAAGAAGAAGTGTGTTTGAATGTCCACCTTGAACTGGCTTCCCGCTTGCTCAAGATTGATGATATAGAGCGCTCGCTGGAGCAACTATATAAAATAAGACAAAAAGATCGTGCGTTCAGAAACAATTTAGGTCACCGTGGGATGCTTGCCCTTTTCAGCCTGCCAGGAAATAACGGTGAGGTGTATGAGACTTACCGAAAGAAAATAATGACCTGACATGGCTTTCTTTGTCTTTTATCCTTTATCCCGGGTCTTCAGTCCCCGTACTTCCAGCACTTCAGAATCCGCTTAAGTTCCTCTATTAACACCACCGGTTGATCCAGCATGATGTGATGATATGCATCAGCGATTTCAATGAGATCCATAGCATTTCTGATTTCAGATCGCATATTTTCTGCTGTTTCTCTATCCAGTATCCTGCTACGTTGCCCATATATAATTGCTGTCGGGCATGCGATTTCTTTTAACTCATCAAATATTGACACCGGCTGTAGATCACGAAATGCATCTGGATCATATTTCCAGGTCCAGCCTTCATCAGTCTGGTGGATTGATTCAGCGGCAATATACTCTAGCAGCACTTCATTTTTGCAGGGCTGTGGAGGGATCAGGCGAAACCTTGCTAACGCCTGTTGACGACTTGCATAGATTCTTTTCTGCCCCAGAAGATTTGAACCATTTCTTCTTTTTTGTGTATTTCCATCACCGGCATGATTGGCCTGGTGAGGACGAACAGATGAGTCGATGATCACCAGTCCTGGCAATTCTTCAGCAAGTACTACCGCCGCTCTGATGCCAATCAGGCCGCCCATGCTATGGCCGATAATGACCGGAGGATCCATAAAAAGAGATCGCTCATGGACAAGTGCAAGCACTTCTTCGCTCCAAAGAACAGGGGTATATTCTGACCGCCTGGCACTATCACCATGGCCGCTAATATCAACCGCAATGCAATGATAGTCAGGAAGAAAAAAAGGCGCAATAAAACGCCACCATCCGACATGTGCCGCTCCACCATGTAAAAATAACAGGCCGGGCCGGGTCGGATCACCCCATTCCAGGATATTCAGCTGCGTTCCTGCAAGCTTAACCAGCTTTTGCTGCGGTGGCTGTGACAAGCCTTTCATAAGCAAATCCGCAGCCGACATCTCAATCATAGTATTCATCCTTTTCTGACTGCCCGGGTACATTAAGTCTATAGGGTACCTCTATTAATTATGGATAGATCAGATTGCATGAAAAATTGTTTATATCAAGGCAAGGATCGCACGTAATAGCTAGCTATTGCGAAGATTCTTAACGCAGAGATAGACAATTTTGCATGTGAGATGAATATTCATTAATTAATAGAGGTATCCTATAATAACCGCATCATGTTATACATTATCGTTAAATTCTGAATGAAAGCACTGGTCACAGCCAAAGGTCTGACAAAAAACTATGGTCGTTTCCGCGCTGTGGATAATGTTGATTTTGAAATAAAACCCGGGCGTATCGTTGGGCTAGTCGGCCCCAATGGTGCGGGCAAATCTACTACACTGAAGGCAATCCTGGGATTGATCAATTACCGCGGCGAACTTGAGGTATTTGGACGCAATCCCCGTAATGAACGCGCCCAGCTAATGCATGACATCAGTTACATTTCTGATGTAGCCTCCTTACCGGAATGGATTCGTGTTGATCAGTTGCTTGATTTAATGGAATCTACACACCCATCCTATGATCTTCGCAAATCACTGAACTTTCTTGCCCGCACCGACATCAGTAAGTCGCAACGCGTCAAGCACCTTTCCAAGGGGATGAAAACACAATTGCATCTTGCCATCGTTATGGGTATCAATGCCCGCATGCTGGTTCTGGACGAGCCGACAATGGGCCTTGATATCATCTACCGTACTGAATTTTACGATCAGTTGATGAATGAATATTTTGACCAGCAGCGAACCATACTTATCACCACCCACCAGATCGAAGAGATTGAGCACATCCTCACCGACATCATAATCATAAACAAGGGGAAAATCGTTATCAACATGCCTGTTGAGGAGATCGGCAACTACTATGTACAGTTAAAAACAGCAAAAGAAACGGCAGATCAGGCCCGTAAATTAAATCCAGTTTACGAAAGAGACCTGTTGGATGAAGCCCTGATGATTTTCGAGAATATTGGCAGGGACCGCCTACTTGAATTTGGTGAAGTGTCAACACCGCACCTGGCTGACCTGTTCGTTGCCGCGGTCAAAGGCCGTCATCATGCATAGCTTTACTACTTTAATACGTCGCGAACTGTGGGAGCATACCAGCCTGAAAGGAATACCATTAATTTTGCTCGCCTTTGTCCTGTTGGCTAATCTTGCCTTTATTTTTCTTTTGAGTAGTTCTGCCGGGATATTGAACATTAGCAATGGAGAAGAAGTCCGCTCGCTTAACAGTTATATCGGGGTTTTTACGCAAATGAAACCAGCTCAGCAAACGGCCATCATCAACAACACAATGATAACCACCGGTATGATCATTAATTCCGTACTTCTTATTGTGATGTTTTTCTATTTGCTCGATAGTCTATATGGAGAACGCAGGGATCGTACTATCCTGTTCTGGAAATCTCTGCCGGTTTCAAATATGGAGACCGTGCTCTCCAAACTTGCAATTGCTGTCATCATTATTCCAGCTATCATATTTTTTACCACAGCCCTGGCTAATATCATAACACTGGGATTACAAAGCCTGGTTTTTTATCGAAACCAATATGCTGCGAATATGATATGGCAGCAGACGGATGTAACCGGCTTATCCCTGTTTTCAATATTTTTACTTATACAGCAGACCATCTGGTATTTCCCGGTTATGGGCTGGTTATTGTTCTGCTCTGTCTGGTGCCGTAAACCACCTATAATCGTTGCTGTTCTGATACCCCTGACACTTGTTTTTATCGACAGCAGCTTCATGCTTGGAACAGGTATTTCCGAGATCCTGCTGGAGCGACTACCATTGGGTCTTATGTCGATACAGCCTGGCAATGAGAGCAGTCTGATGGCTTATAATTACAGTCTAAGTGCGCAGCAGCTACCGGGCTTCAATATGTCGGCTGGCATAGGTGTGCCCTCAATCGATGACATTCTCAGTTTCTTAATGAATGTGAAAGTATGGATGGGTCTGCTGATCGGCTTCTTCTTTGTCAGCATGGCCATTTCACTGCGTCGCTGGCGTGATGACAGCCTTTAAAGCCCCCCAACTATCACGCTTTAAAACATGCCACAGATTGACTTGCTGAACTAATCACTGGTGGTTCTGATTCCCCGCAGATTTGATCTGCCAATGGGCATCTGTTCCTGTAAACACAGCCTGATCCTATTGAGGGGACAACAGCATCCGGAGAGGACAACTCTTCAATAAAATCCATGTCCAGTGAGACCCCCATCTTTGGCACACATTCCAGAAGTTTTCTGGTGTAAGGATGGAGCGGGTTTTCCAGCACATCTTTTACACTGCCTATTTCCATCACCTTGCCAGCATAGAGCACCATCACCCTGTCAGCGATAACATTTACGACGCTAATATCATGCGTAATGAAAAGCCACGACATTCCCATTTCATCTTTCAAATCCAGTATCAAATTAAGGATCTGAGCCTGTACTGAGACATCCAGCGCAGAGACAGCTTCATCTGCCACAATGATTTCCGGGTTAAGAATGAGTGCCCTGGCGATAGTGATACGCTGACGCTGGCCTCCGGAAAACATATGCGGATAACGCGGAGTCAGGTCATTATCCAGTCCAACGTGTTCGAGGCTTTGCCTAATCCTGTTAGCACGTTCAGATTGGGACAACCCTGCATAATTGATTAAAGGTTCTTCAAGTTGTTGATAAATACGTTTGTGTGGATTTAATGAAGCAGCGGTGTTCTGGAAAATCATCCTTATATGCTGGTGCACGGTTGCTTCGGACTGTAACGGCTTGCCATGAAGAAATATCTCACCGCTGTCCGGTTGTTCAAGCATCACAATCTGTCTGGCCAGGGTAGATTTACCCGACCCCGACTCACCGACTACAGCAAGGATTTGTGCTGATTCAAGTTCGAAGCTGACTTTGCTCAGCACCTCTTTTTCGCGGGTACCGAGAAAACCTGTGCTTTCCCTGTAGGTCTTCGATACTTTACTGACACTGAGCAGAGATGGCATCAGGTAGTCCCAGAGTCGTTAACCAGTGGATAGAAGCACCGCACTTCACGTGGTGAAAACTCTTCGATAGCATTCAGGACGGGCTTCTGCTGGCTGCATAGTTCGCGAGCATAGTTGCAGCGAGGCTGAAACCTGCATCCAGGAAGTGTTTCTCCTGCTGCTGGCTGAGTCCCTTTTATGCTGTCCATGCGTTTATTTAACGCGGAATAATTTTCAGGCAGGCTTTTCAGTAATGCTTCAGTATAGGGATGCAAGGCCAGCCGAAACAGATCGTCAGTGTCACATACCTCTACTACCTGACCGGCATACATAACAATAATTTTATCCGCCATAGTTGATACAACAGACAGGTCATGAGTAATAAAGATCATCCCCATATTATTTTCCTGCTGCAGCCTGCGCAGCAAAAGAAGGATCTGCTGCTGTACGGTAACATCTACGGCAGTGGTTGGCTCATCTGCAATCAATAGCGAAGGATTGCAGGCGATTGCCATAGCAATCATAACGCGCTGATTCATACCGCCTGACAGCTGATGCGGCCATGAACGCAGGACCTTCTCTGGCTCCGGCATACCGACAATCTTCATCAATTCCAGTACACGGCCCTTTCGTTGCGCACGATCCATATTTCCATGTGCTTTAAATGCTTCGTCTATCTGCTGAGCAATGGTGAAAACAGGGTTAAGGCTCTCTGTTGGCTCCTGAAAAATCATCGATATGACACTACCCAGATATTTTCTGCGCTGTCGACTGGTTAGCTTAAGCATGTCCTCACCAAATATCCTGACCGCTCCCGAGCGAAGAAAGCCGGGCTCTTTGATCAAGCCCATGATGGCCAATGAGGTCACACTCTTACCAGATCCCGATTCACCCACGATCCCCACTGTCTCACCTGCAGATACTTTTAGTGAGATAGATTGAATGGCGTTGACACTGACACCGCGTAGCTCAAAATCAACACTCAGGTCTTCGACCTCCAGCAGAACAGACTCTCCACTCATTGTACTTCCACCTTTGGATCCAGCGCATCGCGTAGACCATCACCGAGAATATTACTAGCCAGAACTGTAATAAGTATCGCCAGGCCAGGTAAAGTCACCGTCCATGGAGCCACCTCTATTAGCTCACGCGATGATGATAATAAGCTGCCCCATTCCGGGATCGGTGGTTGTGCCCCCAGCCCCAGAAAACCCAATGCTGCAATATCCAGTATCGCACTGGAAAATGAAAGCGTTGCCAGAACGATTAATGGTGCCGAAATATTGGGCAGTATTGCCTGAAAAAACAGACGCCGTCCCTTGCTACCATCCAGTTGTGAAGCAAGTACATATTCCTGGTTCATTTCAGATATCACTGCAGCACGGGTAATCCTTACAAATTGCGGCAACAGTACTATGCTGACGGCTAATGCAGCGTTTGCCAGACTGGGCCCCAGTATCGCCACGATGACTATCGCCAGCAGAATAGCGGGAACTGCAAGCATGATGTCCATCAGACGCAGAATCACTGTTTCTGTCAGACCCCGCTTCATGCCAGCAACAGCACCAATCATCACCCCGCTAACAAGAGAGAAAACGACGATAGCGAAACCAAGAAACAATGAATATCGTGCACCATAGAGCAGTCGTGAAAACATGTCACGGCCCAGATCATCCGTCCCTAGCAGAAAGCCCGGTCTACTTTCTGCCGCTGGGTAGGGTGGTGCAAGCAGAGTATCGGTGAATTGTTCAAATGGATCATGAGTAGCAATTAACGGAGCCAATATGGCACCTGCGATCAAAAGCAGCAGTACTATAAGAGCCGTCATCGCACTGCGATTTGCGCGTAATTTATACCAGACCTCCTGACGAGGTGTTAGATCAGCCAATATCTCAGATGGGCTAATTTCTTTCATTTTTGCAGACTTGTTCAGCGCTTTCTTAATACCGGATTGATCACGACATAAAGCAGATCAACAGTTGTATTCACCAATATGACCAGTCCCGCTATCAACAGCACGCCACCCTGCACTACCGGATAGTCACGTCTATATACTGCCTCAAGTATCCACTTTCCGATGCCCGGCCAGGAAAAAATAATTTCGGTGAGTATTGCCCCGGTCAATAAAATACTGGTTTGCAGGCCGATAACTGTAATCACCGGGATAAGCGCATTTCTCAGTGCATGCTTAAAAATAACTGAGAATTCTGATAAACCTTTTGCTCTGGCGGTACGAATATAATCCTGTTTCAGCACCTCCAGCATGGAAGACCGGGTCATTCGTGTGATCACTGCTAGCGGTATCGTTGCAAGAACGATAGCCGGCAAAACCAGGTGATGAAGTGCGTCAAAAAACGCATTCTTATCACCTGCCAGCAGGGTGTCTATCAGCATGAATCCTGTGACACGATCGATGTCATAGATGAAGTTGATACGTCCGGCTACAGGCATCCATCCCAGGTTGACCGAGAATAACAGGATAAGTAACAGGGCCCACCAGAAAATAGGCATGGAGTAACCAACCAGTGAAACCGCGGTAATGCTGTGATCGATAACCGTATTGCGCTTTACCGCTGCCAGTACGCCGGCAGGGATTCCGATAATGGTAGCAAAAATCATGGCGATAACGGCCAGTTCCAGTGTTGCAGGAAACAGTTTGCCAAATTCTTCAAGCACCGGTGTCTGTGTCACTACCGACGTGCCTAGATTGCCATTGAGCACCTGCCACAGATAATCTGTAAACTGGATGAGCAGGGGTTGGTCAAAGCCAAACTGGTGCTGCAATTCGGCATAACGTTCTGCAGATACGCCACGCTCCCCCGCCAGCAAAAGTATCGGATCACCCGGCGCCAGACGGATCAGAAAAAATGTCAGCGCAGTTATACCGAGAAACCCTGGAACTACAAGTAATAGTCGACGTAGCAATAGCTGAAGCATAGCTGGGATGATCTATTTACTAAGCCGAACCCCTGAAAAATATATCCCACCAAACGGATCCATCTTTAAACCCTGGACATTTTTCAGATAAGGTTGAAATCGAACTGAATGCGCTATCGTCACCCAGGGGGCCTCCTGCTTGAAAATAACTTCAGCAAGTCTGTACAATTTCTTTCTTTTTCCCTGATCCTGTTCAATACGCGCCAAAGATATCAAATCATCGAACTTCCTGTTACACCAGAAGGATCTGTTATTACCCGTCTCGGCAGCTGCACAGCTTAACAGGGGTGAAAAAAAGTTATCCGGGTCGCCATTGTCACCGGTCCAGCCCAGTAGTATTGTCTGGTGCTCACCATCGCGTGACTTTTTCAAATAAGTACCCCATTCATACGTAACAATATTTGCCTTGATGCCAATCTTCGATAAATCCTGTTGAATCAATTCCGCCATCTTCCGCGCATTCGGGTTGTAGGGGCGCTGTACAGGCATAGCCCAGATATCCATTTCAAAGCCTCCGGCAAGGCCTGCCTCGGCCAGTAGTTTTTTTGCCCGATCAGGATTGTAGACATAGACATTGTCAGGCGTTTTCCATGACCAGATGGTGGGTGGGATAACAGAGTCAGCAATTTCCCCGGTACCCTGGTAGATGACATCCAGTATCGCCTGCCGGTTAATCGCATAATTCATCGCCTGCCTGACACGCGCCTGATCAAATGGAGGCTTACGTACATTAAAAGCCCAGTAGGCTGTATTAAGGCCGGGTTGCTCAGCCACTTTGATAGCAGGATTTTTCTTCATCGACTTGATATCTGTCGGTAAAGGATAAGCCATCACCTGGCATTCCCCTGTTCTCAATCGTGCATAGCGCACCGATGGGTCAACAGTGATTGCAAAGACCAGATTATCGAGTGCTTCCCTGCCCCGCCAGTAGCCTGGATGAGCCTGATAACGTATGAAGGCGTCTTTTTCATATTTAACGAACATAAAAGGGCCGGTACCGACCGGTTTTATATCAAGTTGTTCCGGTGTACCTGCCTTCATTAAGGAATCCGCATATTCTTTTGACAAAATTGAAGCGAAATCCATTGCCATATTGGAAAGGAACGGACTATCAGGTTTGTTGAGAACAATCTTGATCCGGTAGTCATCAAGCTTGATCACATCCCTGATCAGCTTATTAAACCCCATGTCATTAAAATATTTGTAGACACCACCGGAAACCTTATACCAGGGGTCGGAAGTTTTGCGCTGCCGATTAAAACTGTACAGAACATCATCAGCATTGAAATCCCGGCTTGGTGTGAAATATTTTGTGCTGTGGAAACTGACTTTCTGGCGTAGATAAAAGGTATATTCCAGACCGTCTTCACTTATATCCCAGCGCAATGCCAGACCCGGAACGATTTCAGTCGTACCCAGTTTGAATTCAACCAGTCGGTTATAAATCTGCCGGGAAGAAGCATCAAAGGTAGTACCAGATGCGCTCAACTGTGGATTAAACGTCTCGGGGCTTCCTTCCGAGCAATAGACCAGAGTACTGGCCTCAGCCAGTTGCAAATTACCCGTAATGAAAATTAGAAATATTACTGTGATTGAATATGCTTTAAGTCTCATGGCTATCAGGCCCTTTGTAGATACAGCCAGCGGTACAGGTTTCTCTTACTATAACGGTAGACAATAAAGGAAGATCGGGTTTCAGCTTCTGCCAGATCCATTTCGCCAGGTTTTCGCTGGTTGGGTTGCCAAGTCCATCTACTTCATTTAAATAGTGGTGATCCAGCTGTTCATAAATCGGTTTGAAAACCTGCTTGATTTCAGCAAAATCCTGCACCCAGCCATACTCCTCATCAACATCTCCGTTGACCCGTAGTTCTACCTCGAAGGAATGACCATGCAGTCGCGAACATTTGTGTTCAGGTGGCAAGTCTATCAACCGATGCGCGGCTTCTATACTGAACTTTTTATATATTTCCATACTGACTCCATGAATCACCCTCAATGCGGCCAGATTATATCATGCGGTCATAATGGAGCCCTGTCCTTATAATCTACAACATCCAAAGACCTTGCTCTCTTGAAGCAGCCATAACATAATTAATCGGAGACATCTTAAACTCACTCATACCACGATCCATGGAGGGAACCGGAATGAGAAAAATAGCGCTATTTTTATTTCTATTTAGTTGTAATTCCGCTTTTTCTGACAGCATCCAGAAATGGACTGATGCTTCAGGGCAGATACACTACGGTGATACACCGCCACCATCCAGCGCCAGAATCAAACAGCGTATCGAGATTCATAGCAATTTTGATGAATTAGCCTATGAAGAGGCCATGAAAAGAAATTCTGCTCTGTACAAAGAAGTCAGACAGATCGAAAAGCGTGAGAAATCTCGGGCAAGAGCAGCGGAAAAAAGACTGGATGACTATTTCAAATCCCTTGATAAAAAAAGCAGAGAATTAGAGCGAGCGAAAGCAAAAATACGTCGTTCCCACGAATCAGAAAGAAACCGGGTGTCAATTAAGCTGAGGCGTAGCAAACCATCAAAGGCGTCAGCCAAAAAGCATAAGCCCTTAAGAATTAACTGAGGAGCCTTTGATCAATCCAGGTGAAAAAAATAAGAAACCTGTTGAATGGTGCCGGGAGGCGGAATTGAACCGCCGACCTACTGATTACGAATCAGATATTCGTAGTTTTCTGTACTACTTCCCTCTACTCTACGCCCTTATTATTCAATTACTTATAACGCTTGCTTACTTTGCGCTACTCGCTTAAACTCTCTATGTTGGTAACTTATTGGTAACTTTTTATAAAGAGTTACCACATTTAATTTAGGTGAATACCGAATGAAATTAACAAAGAAATCTGTTGATGCAGCCGTTTATGACCGCGAACCTGTAACTCGAAACGGTAAGACTACCTACCCTCAACAAATCCACTGGGATGATAAATTAACTGGCTTTGGCTTAAGAGTTTATCCCACCGGGAAGAAGTCATTTGTTATCAGCTATCGTACCAATGGTAGGAAGCGAATCATGACACTTACACGTTATGGTTTAAAGACACTAGAGCAAGCACGAAGCATGGCCAAAATAAAACTTGGACAGGCTGAAGATGGTGAAGATCCTTTAGAAGAAAAACAAAGGAAAGCAAAGGGCGAAACAGTAAAAGACTTGTGTACTGCCTATATGGATTTGTACGCAAAGGAACATAAAAAAGAAGCATCCTGGAAAGATGATGAGCGCCGAATAAATAGGTATCTTCTACCAGCCTGGGGAAACATAAAAGCGGCTAACATCAAGCACAGTGATGTAGCTGCCCTTCATAGAAAGATAGGCAAGAAGGCGCCCTACTCAGCCAATCGATTAGCCGCCCTTATTTCAAAGATGTTTAATTTAGCCCGCAAGTGGGGCTTTGTTGAAGCAGATAGCAGTAACCCTGCTAGAGACATTGAACACTATAAGGAAGAAAAACGTGATAGATGGGTAACCCCTGAAGAATTGCCTTTTCTAATGGAAGCCGTTAATGAGGAAAGCAACGATTACGCCCGTCGTGGTTTATGGTTGTACTTACTAACTGGATTAAGAAAAAACGAACTGCTGTCCGCTAAATGGGAATACATAGACTGGGAACGTAAAGAATTAAGAGTCCCCAACACTAAAAGCGGAAAGGTTCACTACCTGCCATTAAGTGAAGCAGCAATATCTATGCTTGATGATGTCCCGCGTATAAAAAACAATCCATACATACTGCCTGGCTTGAAAGAAGGCAGTCACCTGGTAAACATTGAGAAGCCCTGGCTGCGCACCAGAAAGAAAGCCACCATCAAGATATGGGCAGTGCATGATTCTACCGCTGACTTAATAGCAGACCTACGCAAAAAGCTAGACCGTGATCCAACCATCAAGGAAGTACAGAAAGCCACTGACTTTGACCTTCCTACTGGTGTACTGGATGTCCGGCTGCATGACTTGAGGCGAACAGTGGGAAGCTGGCTGGCACAGTCCGGTAACAGTCTACACCTGATAGGCCGGGTTCTGAATCATAGCAATACATCAACAACGGCTATCTATGCGCGGTTTGCACAAGATCAGGTGCGTAATGCACTGGAACAGCACGGACAGAAGATTATGGGCATTGCCGGACAGAAACCCACAGCCAATGTAGTAAAGCTCAACAGTGGGAAAAGGAAGAAATAGAGGATAAATGAATCAATTTTTTTACTTTAGATGATCGTGTTTTTTTACTAAGTAAGGGTTTACCAAACCTAGCCCGACAGGGCGAAAAAGCAGGCACCTTCCCTACCCTGGTTTGGTTTACATCATAGAAGGTTGACGCAGGAAGGAACGTTATGGACATACGAGAGTGTTACGAAAAAGGAAGAGATACAAAAAGCATTCTTGATTTTATAAAAACAGAAAATCAAAACCTGAAGCTAGTCGAAGAGAGCGCCCATCAAGATATTGAATGGGAAAATGAGTACTGGGATAACTATATTGAATTGTACAATCTTGAAGCCATACTTGCCACACCAAGCTCCGGCCTTGAGCAACAACCCCTCTTTAAAGAAGGGAAGATCCAATACGAAAAGAAGATGGCTGAATCTGAGAAAACCTTAGATGACATTAATCTACGGACTATCAAAAAACTAAAAGAATATCTGACTAATGCCAAGATTATTGGGATTGGATACATATTCCCTATTCTAGACAATAAAACCTCACCTCAACTTATAACCCCTGATTTCTGGCCTTATTTAACGATTGACCAGGAAGCGGACGAAGCCACTGGAGGGAATCTTACATTCAAGTCTGTCCGCTACTATGATTTTACAAAATCAACTAGCTCGGCGCGGAAAAAATTCATTGCTGCCACGAGAGAACGGTACGAGGCAGAGGTATCCAATAATTCATTTACCAACTTCTCAGATGTAACCATCACCCTCGAACCACTTATTAGTATTCGATGGAATATTTCAGGGGACGACCGAAGACCAAAATTGAATCTAAACAACGCTAAACTAATAAAACAAGGCGGCGAATTTAACAAGCCTGGTGGTATTCTTTTATCGATGGCAAAAGGCGAGTACCCCAGCACAAAAGAAAGAAAGTACGTATCCGACCTAAGGAAGATCATTCAGGAGTGGTTTAAAACTGATGAAAACCCTTTCTATATAGATAAAAAGACTTACCGCCCAAAGTTTACTATTATCCTGAAAAGAGACGATGAACGCCAAAAGGACAGAGCTACGTCCATGTCATATCGTGATGACATCAGAGCGGACTTTAAGAATGAAGATGACGATGCTGGCGAGTGGCTTAAAGGACAATAGTTAAAATGTAACAAGTTAATCCGGTTACAATCAACATAACCCGCTGATAAGGCGGGTTTTTTTATGTCTTTTGTAACAAGTTACACCTATTAGGTGAAGGCTCAAAAAAACGCGCCGTAACATTTAGTCACGATTTAAGGAGACATAAAACTATGGACTACCACGATACAAAAGCAGCAGCAGGAAAACTTGGGATATCTCCACGAACACTAGAGAGATGGAGGCTTATAGGCGAAGGCCCTGATTACTGTAAGTTTGGCAGCCGTGTGATGTATCCAGATACTGCGCTGGATGAATACGCACAACGAAGTATTCGCCGTTCCACTTCTGATACCGGCCAAGCCGCGTAAGGGAGTGCTGTGATGACGACAGTAAATAAAACCGCCGCTATGGTCGAAAATGAGGCCATACAGCCCGTTTTTTCAGAAGAACTACCTAGCTCTATGCAACTGGGCCTCCAACACGAAGAAATCACTAACACGGCCTCAAATAAACGCATTACAACCCCTTCAGTAAAGGAGATAGAAGCCAAAGTAGCACATATGGCATCTAAGCCAGGTCTCCGCAGTAAAGTAAATGCAAACTGCCTCTGGTGCTCATACGATCCTTTAGATATAGGGACATGGCGTCAACAGGTCGAACAATGCGGGGTTTCAAACTGCCCCCTTTTCAGCGTAAGACCAACAAGTAGGAGCAAGAAATGATTCTACAAATAAAAAACGCCCTGATGGTTAGATCAAGGCGTCTTGTATTCATTGGCGTGAATACTTATACAAACGTTGAGGGTGTTTGTAATGAAGAATATATCACATAAACATCTAAAGCGACCACCCTATTCAGCTTATCTATGCGCAGCACTATGTCACCCTGAAAAGTGGCCCCAGTATGCAGGTACTTCCGCTGATGGCTCATGCGTCAGCATCTTTTTAATCGTCGGATCGAAAGCATGGGAGAAAGCCAGCACTCTTGAAAACTCCCACCTGTTTCTGATGCTTCCACCTGGTGACGATCCATTACTTTACGACTGGAAGCCACTGAAAGGACACGACCCGATTATTGCCATTATCGAAGGTGATCCCCCATCAGAAAAAGAATATTACGACCTGGCATCCGCACTCATACGTGATGGTGTGCAACGGTTCACTAGACCAGGAAAAGACGGAAGCGCTATTCGTCATCTAAGTGAGGAGGTAATCAAATGCACAGTTTAGAAAAACCTCCCGAAGAATTATCCACTGGTGATGTAATTGTCGAAATGCCGGCAAGAAATATTACACGTCTTACCAGTACATCTTATGCAGATATTCAACCTCAAGAAATTGATTGGTTATGGCCAGGGCGTATCGCTATCGGGAAGCTGACATTAATTGCCGGTGATCCTGGTTTAGGTAAATCTATGGTAAGCATCGCATTGGCAAGCCATGTTTCAACCGGATCACCTTGGCCTGTAGATAGATCAATATGTCCAGTTGGAAATGTTCTGATGTTAAGTGCAGAAGATGATCCAGGCGATACAATCAGGCCACGACTGGATGCCGCTGGTGCTGATGTTAACCGTGTAACAAATATCGGCTTGGTTGATGCCCATGATAAAGAAGGAATGCCTATTAAGCGCGGGTTTGACATGTCCTGTGACATACCGCTACTTGACGATCTTCTGATGAAAATCCCTGATTGCAGGCTAGTGGTTATTGATCCAGTTTCTGCCTATCTAGGAAGTACAGACAGTCATAATAATGCAAATGTACGCGGACTACTTGCGCCAATTGGTGAACTGGCTACCCGGCATAATGTGGCGATAGTGGCTGTTACGCATCTAAATAAGGGTAATGGTGGTAACGCTATGTATCGGGCAACTGGATCACTCGCATTCGTTGCAGCGGCCAGAGCATCATTTCTAGTAACAAAGGATAAGGATGAACCATCACGGCGTTTATTTATCCCGATGAAGAACAACCTGGGCGAAGATCAAACAGGATTTGCCTATCACATTGATTGTGCTGATAATGGCGCTCCATTCATCGCCTGGGAACCAGATGCAGTTGATGTCTCAGCAGATGAAGCTCTATCAATTAATGACGAATATCGCACCGAAAGAGATGAAGCAAAGGACTGGTTACTTGAAGAATTAGGGCAAGGGAATACTCTAGTCGCAGAATTACAAAAACAAGCAAAGCTCGCCGGTCATTCATGGCGAACAGTCCAGAGAGCAAAAGCAGATTTAAAAGTCACAGCAAAACGAAAAGGTTTTGGTAGTGAAGGCCTCTGGCACTGGTCTTTACCAGACGGCACTTTTAGCAATAACTAAGGATGCCTCCCATAGAAGGCCACCCCCTGTGGCCATAACTTGGCACTCTATGGTGAAAGCCCCTTATACACTACGTTTACAGCATATTTTTACTGTCATTTATCCATAGGGTGCCACTATTGAATAACAGGGTATCTATGGATATAACCAATTGCCTCCCTTCGGGCGGAATTACAGGTGAGCCATACATGAGGCCGCCATCCAAGTCCAAAGTGACACATTATTTGTAAGGGTGTAGGATGGCTGTTTACAATTACAAAAACTAATTGATAGCAATATCATGTACTAAGGGGGTATTGGTTATGAGAAAGGTTCTTTTCTATTTATTTTTATTGGTATTGCTTACGGGCTGTGGAGGTGGCGGTGGTGATACAAGCAGTGGCGGCGGTGGCGATTTTTCTCCCGAATACATTGGGACATATAAGGGAACACTAATTATAAATGCCACTGGCCCAGGCGGTTCTGTATCCACACCACTCCCTGTAACTATTGTAGTAAGCAACGATGGAAGAGTTGATGTCGCATTTGATGGTTTAACATCCGGTGGTGGAAGCTGTACTGGTGATGAAAGCCCCGTTTTTATAAATGGAAATTCATTTAACGAGAGCGCCACATTTACTTGCCAGTTCCCAGACCTTGGTTCTTGTAGCGTTGATGCCACGATGAATGGCAACATTGCTAACAATGCAATTTCTGGTACCGGCTCATTCGTATATAACTGTACTGCTGGAATTATTAATGCATCAATCTCTTACACAGCTGTAAAAGTGCAATCTCAAGCTCTCAGTGCTCAGAGTATTGGTGCTCCTTCTACTAACGGCGGTGCTTTTGTAGATATTGCTGTCGGCATATTAACTAGAAATCAGTAAACACAAGCGATAATTCAGATAGTTGCTATATCGCTACTCTCGTAGCATAAACCGCTACCTAACTGAATCTGGGAAGGCGTTTGGTAAAAGCCGAAACGTAATTGAGCACTTTGTTGGCCCTGCTAGAAAAAAATACAATTGGGCTTATTACTGTTGATAGAGTAATACCGGTAGTTGTCAACTATAGAATTGACATCAACGATTTGTTGAGTGCATATTTTATACACTATGTGGGGATGTGTATATGTTTAAAACTGTTACAGCATATTTATTAGGAATATTTATCCTTTCCGGGTGCGCCACAACAATAAAAACTAACAACTTAAGTATCGGAATGACCAAACAAGAAGTGATCGCCGTAATGGGTGAACCGATCAGCACAAGCGCCATATCAGGTCTTGAGGTTTTTCGTTACCATCTTCAAACTGCAGAGCAAATTATATGGAAAGGTGGACACAATGAATATTTTGTTCGGTTCGTTAACGGAAAGGTTGAGTCGTACGGGAAAATGGGTGATTTTAATTCAACCAAAGTGCCGGAAACCAAATCAACAATAGACTTGAATGTAAACAAATAGTCATTCGCTATCCCGCTTGCAGATATCGACTATCTCTAATATTTTGTTACTGTCATATTGTTAAATTCACCTACAAAATTAAGCAATGGAATTTTCATTTGCAAAAAAACTGATACACTTTCTTGAGTTAAAAAGTCGAGAATACATTCTAATTTATGAATAC
This sequence comes from bacterium BMS3Abin11, assembly GCA_002897635.1. Taxonomy (NCBI): domain Bacteria; species bacterium BMS3Abin11. Next base: position 66,901 of record BDTD01000004.1, read on the forward strand.
ACTGACATCACTAATTCCCGATATAGATGTTTTCTTATCTCTAGCACCAGAAGAGTTGGCAGAAGTTGTTTTACAACTTGCCAGCGAACATAGGCAGAGCAACCATATTCACGTACAAGCAATCGAATCACAAATAGTTGGTGATGTTGGAGGCAATGACGGCTATCCAAGAAACCAACATAAAAACGCCACATTAGCTCTCGCTGAGGCTTGGAATTGGCTATTAACGAATGGTTTCATTATCCCTGAACCAGATATTAATGGTAGTAATGGCTGGATGGTGCTGACTCGCCTTGCAGATAAAGTCTTAGCCAACGGAACTTTTAAGACTTACGTCCGCAGTATTGGTTTTCCAAAAACTCTTCTTCATCCTTCCATCGCTGATGAAGTTTGGATAGACATAGTTCGCGGGGACCTAGAAACTGCTGTTTTTAAGGCTTTCCGCGCTGTCGAGATTGCTGTACGCGAGGCTGGAGGATATTCCACCACTGACATAGGTACATCTCTTGTACGCAAGGCATTTGATAAAACAAATGGGCCACTCACTGACGAAGAACAGCCTGAAGCAGAATGTGACGCATTGGCACACTTATTTGCCGGAGCCATTGGCTCCTACAAAAATCCTCATTCCCACAGAACAGTAACAATTAATGACCCAACGGAAGCACAGGAAATGGTGATCTTGGCCAGCCACTTACTGCGTATCATTGATAGCAGACGATAGGTTTATTCACATATATGGGGTGGTTTACCTATTTTCTAGCGCGAAATATTGCTCGGTGTATACATAATATTCCCACCGCCGATAATGTGCCAGGGGGGGGTATCCCATAAAAAGAAACATTATTTTGCTATACATTGACCGCTCCCCCACCACACGGGACGCTAGTGCTTAAATGGCTCGGTTTCGCCCTTTTCGTCGCTACTACTGAGCAGTAAAGCCAGCTTTTCGTTGATCTCTTCAGGTGTGCGCTTATCAGTAAGAATAAGCTCAGTTGGTAGCTTATCACCAGCTCGATCTATGAATCCGAAGGCTATGTCTTTTCTCACTGTTGCGGATGCTGTTTCATCCATCATCATATCTCTTAACACCATAACCGCAGCTGTTGCCTCGTGTTGGTACAGCCCACGCCTGAACCTTGCTATAGCCTCTATTATCTTAGGTTTGCGTAGCAACTCCCATGCTCTCGTTCTAGCTCCCCCTTCTGCGTATCCAGCTGCTATAGCACTTTTTGCCTTTTTGCCACCACTAGTAACAAATTCACTAACAAACTTGGCTTCTAACTCAGTTAAGCCGGTTTCAATGTCAATCGAATATCCGCCTGGTCTTGGTTGTTCTGTGCTCATATCTGGTGCTTCAATAACGCTCCTTTAATAGACTCTAATTCTATCAGAATTGGTAACTTATTGGTAACTCACTTTATTTGAATAAAGACGAATATTACATAAGCCATTGTTTTATATGGTGCCGGGAGGCGGAATCGAACCGCCGACCTACTGATTACGAATCAGTTGCTCTGCCGACTGAGCTACCCCGGCATTACACAACAAATATTGTGAGAAGCTGTATTCAGTGGGGTGCGGGACTTTACTGGATTTAATATCTGAAAACAATCATTTCAGAAGCCGCCCTTACAGAAGACTATAGGGAGAACCTGAAGTTATCTTTAACTTGTTTAAGTTAGAATCATTAATAAGTTCTGCTGCAATGCGTGCTGATCCCAGCCCAATAATTACCCCGTTTCTGAAATGCCCGGTACAAATGACAAGATTCCCAAATTCCGGATGCCTGTCGATCGTTGGTATCCCATTTGTAGAACCAGGCCTCAGGCCGGCCCACTGATTTACAACAGGCGCATTTTCAAGAAAAGGTACCATATTCACCGCAGCCTGCCAAAGCTCACTGTAGGCAGAATCAGTAATTTCTTTATTAAAGCCTACGTATTCCAGCGTGCTGCCTGCAAGAATATGGCCATCTCTTCTTGGTATCAGGTATTTTCCATTATTCATTATTATTGTGCGTAATCTTTCCGGCTCTGCTCTAAACAGTATCATCTGCCCTCGTACGGGTTCAACATCAAGGGATACGCCTGTATCTTTCAACAATAAAGCAGACCAGGCACCTGCCGCGATAAGGTAGTTCTCAGCCGATTTTTTGCCTACACTGGTTTCAACACTTACCACTTTGCCCGCAGCAGTATTAATTTTCTCAACATTGGCTCGTGTGATAATTTTAACCCCTTTTTGTATTAGATCCTTGATAAGGGATTTCATTAAGCACGGATTACGGATCTGTCCCATTGCAGGAAACCAGAAAGCATTAAGAAAGTTTTCCGCCACCTCGGGTTCAATTCTGGCGATTTCCTTATTGTTTATTCGTGAAAAGAATTGGGCCTTCTGGTTGTACGACACTTTCCTGCTAAATTCTCTGGACCATTTTTTTGCCTGATCATATTCTTCAGTATTCAGTACCAGGTGCCCTGAACGAACATATTCCGGGTCTACTCCCGTAGCCCTAAACAAATCGGCTGCAAGCTTCGGGTACTTTTTATGCCCATAAGCGGAAAGGATGTTTACTGCCTCCGGATACCGCCATGGAAATAGAGGTGAAAGAATACCCCCACCTGCCCAGGATGATTCCAGCCCTACCCCTTTGTTTCGTTCCAGAACCGTTACAGACTGGCCGGTCTTCACTAACTCTCGCGCTGTGAGCAATCCAATGATCCCACCGCCAATAATCAGGGTATTCGCTTTGTCAGGCATCAGATTCTTTATCCCTTATCGCAACGAAACTGGTAGGGCAAAAGTGACGTTCTCTACTGGCCCGGCAAGATCATTGACCGTTGCTGATGTCAGCTTCTGACAACGCAGGATGACTCCTTCGACCAGGTCTTCAGGAGCCGAAGCTCCCGCCGTAATACCAAGTATGTTTATATCCTGCAGCCATTCAGGATCGATCTCATCTTCATTATCGATTAGAAAGGAGCGCACACCCTTCTTCTCCGCCAGCTCTCTTAATCTGTTCGAATTGGAGCTGTTTGTTGACCCGACAACAAATACCATGTCACACTTTTCTGCCAGTCTCTTAACTGCATCCTGTCTGTTCTGTGTAGCATAACAAATGTCATCTTTCCTTGGCCCCTGGATATTGGGGTAACGTCGTTTTAACGCAGCAATGACATTTGCCGTATCATCAATTGACAAGGTAGTCTGTGTAACATATGCCAGGTTTTTGATTTCGCCCAGATCCAGCTTCTCGACATCTTCTGGCTTCTCTACCAGAGTGATACCAGTGCCAATTTGACCGATAGTCCCTTCTACTTCCGGGTGACCGGCATGACCGATAAGTATACATTGGTAACCATTCGCATGATGTCGCGTGACTTCTCTATGAACTTTTGTAACTAAAGGACAGGTTGCATCAAATATTCTAAGCTTGCGCCGCTCTGCTTCAAACCTGACGGAAAGCGGTACACCATGTGCACTGAATATTACAGTTTGTCCATCCGGCACATCTTCCAGTTCATCGACAAATACAGCACCTGCCTGTTTCAGCCTGTTGACTACGAAGCGATTGTGAACAACTTCATGCCGTACATATATAGGCGCACCAATCTGTTCCAGTGCACGCTCAACTATCTCTATGGCACGATCAACACCAGCACAAAAACCGCGCGGACTTGCTCGTAATATTTCCATTTCTCACCTACGACCGAAGGCCATCTCTATCAACTAAATCTTTTTGCCAGATATCAGGAATTTTCCACTGAAACTATATCAACAGATAACATAATATCCCTGCCGCATAGTGGGTGATTGAAATCAACCTGGACACTTTCATCAGTCACCTCACGAACGACACCGGGTACAGTAGAACCGTTTGGCAGTGTAAATTCTATGACGGTTCCCTGTTGCGCAGGCGCACCATCATCAAATACTGCATGGTCAACCTGCTTTATACGTGATTCATCATAGTCACCAAACAAGTTTTCCAGTGCAGGGATGATAATATCATCGGTATCGTCCGCGGCCAGGCCATAAAGTTTCTGTTCCAGTTCCTTTATAAATTCACCCTGACCAAGCTGAATCGTTTCCGGCTTATCGCCTGTCTCTTCAATGACCGTACCATCCGCCAGCGACACTGCATACCTCAGGGTCACCTTGCTGTCGGCTTTAATAAGGTTGCCATCCATCATCGCTTCTGCCTGTATTTAATAAGATGGATATTTAGCGCATCCATGATCAACAGGAAAGCACCGACACTAATTGCCATATCAGCAATATTAAAAGTGGCGAAATGCCATTGGCCTATATAAAAATCGATGAAATCCACCACCTTCTGCAAACGTATACGATCGATAACATTGCCAATTGCACCACCCAGTACCAGCCAGAGGGCAATACTGATTTGTAATTCCTTACGTGGTGTCTTATATAAAATTACCAGCAGTGCGACAGATATCAGAGCTGCAACTATAATGAAAAATGTATTCTGCCAACCCCCTGCCTGGTGCAAAAAGCTGAATGCCGCACCAGTATTATAGGCCAGAGTAAAATTCAGGTACGGGAGAATCGCTACAGGCTGATGAAAAACAAGAAATGCTTCAGCCAGGAATTTACTAAGCTGATCGACAATAACAATAAGCAGAACCAGCCAGCTGCCTGTGCAGATTGCACGATCACAGGTTGAGCTGCCTGCCACGGATGAATCAGCATCAGACATAATGCCTGACCTCACCCTCAGCTTCTAAATTTTCAATACAGCGACCACAAATTTCGGGGTGCTGCGGATGGCTGCCAACATCTTCACGGTGATGCCAGCAACGTATACATTTTTCTTTTTCTGTCGCACTGACCTCTATTGCCACAATATCATCATCCCAGTCATCCAGGGAGTGTGTCCAGTTTGTCAGTTCTTTGCCATTTCCATTTCCATCTTCGATGCGATAAACATGTACATAGGAGGTGATAAAAATAAAACGGCATTCATCAGCGAATGACTGCAGTAATTCCAGTGTCCGGCCTTCCGTATAGATGCTTACTTCCGCATCCAGTGGTGAGCCAATAACACCTTCTTTGCGCAGTGCTTCCAGAGCCTGTGATACACCATCTCTAAGGACTGTGACAACCTGCCAGCGTTTTAATAAGGAAGCATTGCTCTCAATTGCAGGCAATTTATGCCACTGCTGAAGGAATATGCTGTCATCTCTGTTGCCCGGCATATATGACCAGATTTCTTCAGCAGTAAAACTCAACACCGGCGCCATCCAGCGCACCAGGGACTCCAGTATGTGAGTCATTGCCGTCTGCGCTGAACGCCGAGCCCTACTTCCTGCAGGCGTGGTATACAACCTGTCTTTAAGGATATCCAGATAAAAACCACCCATATCGTTGACACAGAACTGCAGCACAGCCTGATAGACATGATGAAAGGAAAAATCTTCATAGGCCTTTATCACCAGGTCATCAATTTCCTGACAGCGGGCTATCGCCCATGCGTCAATTTCGATCAGGTCTGCAATATTTACCGCATCAGATGCCGGATCGAAACCGTCCAGATTACCTAGCAGAAAGCGGTTGGTATTACGTATGCGGCGGTAGGCGTCAGCAATACGTTTGATGATTTCATCAGAGATCGTCATCTCATTGCGGAAATCTGTCGCCGCCACCCACAGACGAATAATGTCGGCACCCATGGAGTTGATGATTTTCTGCGGGGCAACCACATTACCTTTTGATTTGGACATCTTGTTACCGTCTGCATCGACAACAAAACCATGCGTCAAGACCGTCTTATAGGGTGCGCTGCCTTTCATTGCAACCGAACTCAACATCGATGACTGGAACCAGCCCCGGTGCTGGTCAGAGCCTTCCAGATAGAGATCAGCAGGGGATGAATGACCGGCTCTTTTATCCAGCACAAAGGCATGAGAAACACCTGAATCAAACCAGACATCCAGGATATCGGGGATTTTCTGATAATCATCCGCCTCATCACCGAGCAGTTCCGCTGCATCCATTTCAAACCAGGCCTCTACCCCGCCCTGCTCGATGCAGTCAGCCACCTGCATCAGGATTTCATTGCTACGCGGGTGCAGTGCGCCCGTTTGAACATGAACAAACAGGGCAATCGGTGCACCCCAGTGCCGTTGTCGGGAGATACACCAGTTGGGTCGGCTCTCGATCATGCCTTTGATACGGGCCTGTCCCCATTCGGGTAACCAGCGAACTTTATTTATTTCATCCAGCGCACGATCACGCAGTCCTGCCTGATCCATGCTGATGAACCATTGTGGTGTAGCGCGGAAAATAATGGGTGTTTTATGGCGCCAGCAATGTGGATAGCTGTGCGTGATTAATTCTGAGAATAACAGGGCTTTCTGTTCCTGCAGCACTTCAACGACATGTGCATTCGCCTTGAACACATACTCGCCGGCAAATAACGGTGTACCCTCAACAAAGACCCCATTACCCGCAACAGGATTATCAACTTTCAGGCCATATTTTCTTCCCGCAATGAAATCTTCCTGACCATGACCGGGGGCAATATGTACCTCACCGGTACCCGCTTCAGTTGTCACATGCTCACCCAGGATAACAGGTACCACACGGTCATAAAATGGGTGTTCAAGTTCTACACCTTCCAGTGCCTGACCACTTGTATTTGCAAGCTGTACATAATCTTCAATCCCGTAGCGGGTTAAAACCGAATCAAGCAGATCCGTTGCGAAGACATAGAGTCCTGTATATTTTTCATTAAACCTGACAAGCACATAATCCAGATCCGGGTGTAATGCAATGGCCTGATTTGCAGGCAGTGTCCAGGGTGTAGTAGTCCAGATAACAAAGGAAACTGCTTCATCGCTGGAATCGTAAGAAAAGGCTTTACAAACAGAGGCCCCATCGACTGCACGAAAGGCAACATCTATTGCCAGTGATGATTTATCCTGATACTCCACTTCAGCCTCAGCCAGTGCAGATCTACAATCCGTACACCAGTGTACAGGCATCGCACCCTGAAAGAGATGGCCCTGTTCCATTATGCGTCCTAAGGAACGGACGATTTCAGCTTCATTTTCCGGTGCCATCGTCAGATAAGGATTATCCCAGTCGGCCAGTACACCCAGACGCTTGAAATCCTCGCGCTGGCGATCTACCTGTTTCTGTGCATATTCGCGGCATTTCTGACGGAAGCTGTTGGCATCAATCTTGACACCGGCCTTACCGAATTTTTTTTCCACCTGTAGCTCGATTGGTAAGCCGTGACAATCCCAGCCGGGAATGAAGGGCGCATCAAAACCATCAAGAGTACGGGATTTAATGATGATATCTTTCAGGATCTTATTGACCGCATGGCCGATATGAATGTCACCATTGGCGTAAGGTGGGCCATCATGCAATATATATTTAGGTGCAGTAGCGCGTTCATCACGAATTCGCTGATAGAGCTTCTGCCCCCATCCTTTCAGAAATTCCGGTTCACGATTGGCCAGATTGGCTTTCATTGAAAAGCCAGTTTTAGGCAGGTTGATGGTCGTCTTGTAATCGGTCATACAGTGGGTCTTTTTAGGTTAAGAAATGTATAATAATAGCGGAAATTAACATGGCCAATGGCTTTTTCACAGCGCTTGTTGTGTCGTTTGCATGGAAGGTTCAAATCGTCGAAAAATACTCTCTGGCACTGATAACGTCTAGCGCAATCTGCTCTTTCAGGGCATCAAAAGTTTCGAAACGTATTTCTTCTCGAATCTTGTGGCGAAATACCACATTGATCCGCCTGCCATAAATCTGTTCATCAAAGTCGAACAAATGGACTTCAAGTAGAGTTCGCATGCCACAAACAGTCGGACGTGTACCGAGATTGGCAACACCGAATACCGGCTCACGGTCAAGACCGAATACTTCTACCGCAAAGATTCCACGTAAAGGTATGACCTTGCGCTTCATATTTATGTTCGCAGTAGGAAAACCCCACTGACGGCCACGTTTATCACCCTGGGCGACCTTACCCGTCATATGGTAGTGACGGCCCAGCATGCGCTCAGAGCGATCAAAGTTACCATCTGCCAGGGCCTGCCTGATAGCCGAGCTGCTTACCCGTTCGCCATCGACGCAGAAGCTTGGCATAGACACGACTGTAAAATTGTTATCTTTTCCAGATTGTCTCAGTAGATGGAAGTCTCCAGCTCGATCCTTACCAAAGCGGAAATCATCGCCGACGACCAGATAACGAATCGCTAGCCCATCAATCAAAATCTGCTGGATAAATTCATCTGCTGCCATTGATGCCAGCCGTTGATTGAAAGGTAAAACCAGAATCCGGTCAATGGCAAAGCGTTTTAGCGTGACATATTTCTCACGGAAAGTAGATAGCCTCGCAGGAGCGTAATCCCCGGCAAAATACTCAGCCGGTGTGGGTTCAAAGGTTATCAGTGTAGTAGGCAGGTTCATCGCTGCGGCCTTTTCCGCCAACTGCCCAATGACAGCCTGATGGCCCAGGTGCACTCCGTCGAAATTCCCAATGGTTGCTACACAGGGGGTTTCTGCGGGCTTTAAGTTATGTAGGCCAAAGATTAATTCCAATTCACTCGCTCCAGGATTAGAGATTAAAGATTAAAGATAAAGGATAAAGGATAAAAGAAAATAGGGGTTCCTTCATCCTTAGTCTTCCTTTTAACGTCTACATTTAAAACAAAACCAACGGATTCTTCGTTATAGCAACCGCTGCGATATAAGCAAAAATAATGATCGCCCCGATCCATGCCAGCAGACAAACCTTTTTTGTTTTAGCAAAGCGAAATGCGATCATGCCGAGCGCTATATACAGAATCAGGCCAGTAATTTTGGCCTGTAACCAGGATGTAGTGAGATAACTCAGACCTGCCTGTTGTACCAGGACAATAGCGCTGAGGATCAATACAGTGTCATTGACATGGGGAGAGATCTTCAGCCATTTTCTGTTAAGTAGATCAGAATCTCTCAGATGAAGAATACCCCGAAAAATAAAACCGGAGATGCTAAAAAACACAGTAGTAACATGAAGTGTTAGAACAGGATTTGACATTAGTACCTTCTAAATAATTCGATATATGAAGACTATAGCACTCGAAAAATATGAAATTTTAGATAACCTGATTCCGGCATGGACAATAACACAGGATGATCTGCCGGTGGGCCACCGCGAAACAGCATCTGACACTGGCGTCCAGTCCGAATAGCTGCCTGCTGAATAGAATCAAGAAAATCTTCTTCAGAAATATGGTGTGAACAGCAAGCTGTAGAGAGAATACCGCCTGCCTTCAACACCTGCATAGCTGAACCATGCAATTTTCTGTAGGCCTTGCGGGCTACAGGTATGGATTTACGGTTTGATGCGAAGGTCGGTGGATCAAGATTGACTACATCATACAAGGTTTCCGGCTTCAAACCCGGCAACCATTTCATCACATCTACTTTACTGAACTGGATCCTTTCACTTAGATTATTGAGACTGGCATTTTTTTCTGCCCTGGCCAGGGCCGATTCAGAAACATCAACCGCATCGACATGTGCAGCACCGGCAACCAGCGCATTAAGAGCAAATCCACCATCATTACAGAAGGCATCAAGGACCCGGTCTCCTTCCTCAATAAATCGCCTGAAGGCAAAGCGATTCTCTCGCTGATCTATGAAGAAACCTGTTTTTTGACCATTGATGACATCAACATGGTAATGGATAGTATTTTCTGTAATATCCGCTGCCACCTCTTTTTCATCCGACTGCCAGACAGCTGTGTACTGCCTGAGACCTTCCAGGTTTCTAAGAGAGGAATCATTACGCATGACGATGTTTTTCGCTGACATCTTCTGTTTGAGTATAGGCAACAGCATTTCAATGAGTCGTTCCATGCCTGCAGAGTTGATCTGCACACTCAATACATCATCGAACTGATCAACAATCAACCCCGGTAAACCATCGCTTTCAGAATGGATGAGACGTCGGGCATTCGATTGTGGGTAAACCTTTTCTCTCAGTGAGATGGCCTGATCGATCAGTTGTGAGAAGAAGGCTTCACCAGGCAGTTCTTCTTCTCCTGTCAATGCACGAAATGCAATCAGTGAGTTGGGATGATAAAAACCGTAAGCCAGAAAAGCTCCATCCTGCTGGCGCAGGCTGACAATGTCTCCAGCCTCCGGACGTTCAGCCGGTTTTTCTAATTCGTTGCTGAATACCCATGGATGCCCCTGCTTAAACCGTCTGCCAGCTTTGCTTTTGAGGATGATAGTTTTCATAGGGATTGTCTTTGTAGATCACGCCATGCGTAGGGGTAATAAAAACCACCTGTTTTCAGGCTGCTAATTCCGGCAACACAGCAAGAACATCCAGCCCGGATTTAACTGTATCACCAATGCTTGCCTTCATTTCCGTTCCTTCAGGTAAATAAAGATCGACTCTCGACCCGAAACGAATAAAGCCATAGCGCTGTCCGGGCTGCAATGTATCACCCTCATCCACGTAACAAAGGATACGCCTGGCAACCAGGCCGGCAATCTGGATACAGGTAATATCCAGATCATTTTCAGTCTTTATCCATAAGGCGTTCTGTTCGTTTTCCTCGGCTGCCTTATCAAAAGCGGCGTTAACAAAGGAACCGGGACGATACCAGCGTTTTTTAATGACGCCTTTAACCGGGGATTTGTTCGAATGCACATTAAATACATTCATGAACACACTGATTTTCGTTGCTTCACGATCAAGATACGGGTCTTTCATCTTACCAACAAAAATAACTTTGCCGTCAGCTGGACAAACAACATCGTTTGGTCCTGCTTCAAGCTTTCGAGTCGGATCACGAAAGAACTGTATGCAAAAGATTGCTATCAGCCACCAGGGGGATGCCCAGAACCATCCCCAGAAAAAGGTAATTGCAACAGATATAACCAGGCTGCCCGCAATAAACGCCCAGCCCTCACGAGCAAACATCGGGTATGAATTCTTCACAGTCTTGTGTCTGTTGCTCGAGCGGCTGTTCAGTTCTTTGTCTTATCAACAATCTTATTGGCTGAAATCCACGGCATCATATCGCGTAGTTTTGCACCGACTTCTTCGATGGGATGTGTTTCACCTTTTTCACGCAGTGCATAGAAATTGTTGCAACCACTGGCATTTTCATCCATCCATTCTTTGGCAAACTGGCCGGACTGGATTTCACCAAGAATCTTTTTCATCTCAGTCCTGGTTTTGTCAGTCACAATGCGCGGACCACGAGTCAGATCACCGTACTCGGCGGTATTGGAAATTGAATAACGCATATTAGCGATACCACCTTCATACATAAGATCGACAATGAGTTTAAGCTCATGTAGACATTCAAAATAGGCCATTTCCGGTGCATAGCCTGCCTCAGTCAGGGTTTCAAAACCTGCGCGCACCAGTTCAGTTGCACCACCACAGAGTACAGCCTGTTCGCCGAATAAATCAGTCTCAGTCTCTTCACGGAAACTGGTTTCAATGATACCGGCTCGTCCACCGCCATTTGCTGAAGCATAGGCCAGAGCAATATTCTTGGCATTTCCTGTCGCATCCTGCGCTACGGCAATCAGCGTCGGTACACCGCCACCCTGAGTATAGGTAGAGCGAACTAGATGACCCGGTCCTTTAGGCGCAACCATGAATACATCCATATCTTTAGCAGGCTTGATATAACCGAAATGGATATTAAAACCGTGCGCAAAGGCAAGTGCTGCACCCGCTTTAAGATTTGGCTCAATCTCCTTGCTATATAGCTCACCCTGTTTCTCATCTGGAGCAAGTATCATGACGATATCAGACATGGCAACCGCGTCTGCGATATTTTCCACCTGCAGTCCGGCTGATTCAGCCTTGATGCGCGAGGCAGAGCCTTCACGTAACCCAACAACAACGGAAAGCCCGCTCTCATTAAGATTATTTGCGTGGGCATGCCCCTGTGAACCATACCCTATTATGGCAATCTTCTTTCCTTTAATAATGGAAAGATCAGCGTCTTTGTCGTAATAAACCTTCATGATAATCCTCTTGAATTAATACATGCCGGAAAGTCCGGCGGGAAAAAACTATTTAAGGAGCCTCTGGAATATGCCGTTAAAGTCGTAATCCCTTCTCGCCCCGGGCAATGCCCAGCACGCCGGAGCGCACGACTTCAATTATGCTGTCATTCGGCACTGCCTTTAAAAAGGCATCTATTTTACTATAACTGCCGGTCAACTCGATGGTATAGCTGGTATCTGTGACATCTAATATTCGACCGCGAAAAACCTCAACCATGCGGGTGATTTCATCCCGGCCGCTAGCCGCCGCATGAACTTTGATGAGGCTGATCTCACGTTCGATATGCTCGTTCTCTACCAGATCAATCAACTTCACAACATCGATCAGTTTATTTAGCTGTTTGGTGATTTGCTCAACTACTCTGTCGGAACCACTAGTCACCAGGGTCATACGCGATAAACTTGCATCTTCTGTCGGCGCAACAGTCAATGACTCGATGTTATAACCACGAGCTGAAAACAGGCCGGCTACTCGGGACAGTGCGCCCGATTCGTTTTCAAGCAATATTGAGATGATGTGTCTCATATGGAATCTCTGGTTAAGTTGATTAGATACAGGCGCAGGAAAAATCGTTCGTATTTTTCACGAAGTGAGTCGTAATAGTCGTTCTATTGCGGCGATCTTCGGGGGAAATATGGGCGATTTTAACAAGCCTGAAATAATTGTACTTGATCAGAGGTTCCATCATGCCAGCTCCCTTTCTTCATCATCACCTGCGCTTCTGGGTGAAAGATGCATTTCATGATGTCCTTTTCCCGCGGCGATCATTGGATAGACATTCTCAGTTTGATCGGTAATAAAATCGAGGAAATACAATCTTGATTTGTCAGAGAGCGCTTCTTTTAAGGCACCTTCCACATCAGAAGGTTTCTCAATTTTGATCCCAACATGGCCATAACCCTCAGCCAGCTTAACCAGATCAGGCAAGGCATCCATATAGGAATTGGAGTAGCGGCGATCATAGAAAAACTCCTGCCATTGACGAACCATTCCAAGGTATCTGTTGTTCAAGTTGACAATATTCAACGGTAAATCATATTGCTTACAGGTTGAGAGTTCCTGTAGGCACATCTGAATACTTCCTTCACTTGTAACACAGGCCACAGTCGCATCAGGATGTGCAAATTGCACACCCATTGCAGCAGGCAGACCGAAGCCCATCGTCCCCAGCCCACCGGAATTTATCCAACGCCGCGGTTTGTTGAATTTGTAGTATTGGGCGGCAAACATTTGGTGCTGGCCAACGTCTGAGGTTACAAAGGCATCGCCCTGTGTGACTTCATACAATTTTTCAACGACGAATTGCGGCTTAATAATATCGCTGTCCTGGTCATAAGCCATACAATCAACCTTGCGCCAGCCATCAATCTGCGCCCACCACTTCTGTAACTCCTCGGCGTCCGGCTTACGGCCTGATTCCTTGATCTGACGGATCATTTCGTCGAGGATGACATCAACTGAGCCGACAACAGGAATATCCGCAGAAATTGTTTTGCTGATAGACGAAGGGTCTATATCAACATGTATGATCTTTGCATAAGGGCTAAATTTGTTTGTATCACCAGTTACCCGATCATCAAAACGCGCACCCAGGCAGAGCATGACATCACACTCATGCATGGTCAGGTTTGCCTCATAGGTTCCGTGCATACCCAGCATGCCGATAAACAATGGGTCAGTAGCCGGATACGCGCCCAGTCCCATCAAAGTATTAGTACACGGGTAGCCTAGTAAGCGAACCAGCTCTGTTAGCCTGTCACTGCAATTCGATGCGATTATCCCACCACCTGAATAAATGACAGGTCGTTTTGCGGCAAGCAGCACTTGCACTGCCTTGCGTATCTGGCCCGGGTGACCCTCAGTAACCGGCTGATAGGAGCGCATGTTGATGCTTTTTGGATAAATGTATTCTGCCTTGTCGGCAGTAATATCCTTCGGTATATCGACTACAACTGGCCCAGGCCTGCCTGATGTAGCAACATGGAAGGCCTTTTTGATCGTCACAGCAAGATCATGGACATCTTTGACAAGGAAATTATGCTTCACGCAGGGGCGCGTGATACCAATGGAATCGACTTCCTGAAATGCATCATCACCTATCAGATGTGAAGGAACCTGAGCGGTAATAATAACCATTGGAATAGAATCCATATGCGCCGTAGCCACTGGCGTAACAACATTTGTAACACCAGGACCTGATGTCACCAGAACCACGCCTGGCTTGCCGCTGGAACGAGCAAAACCATCCGCGGCATGACCTGCACCCTGTTCATGACGCGCAAGTATATGCTTCACCTTATCCTGTCGATAAAGAGCATCATAGATATGTAGAGCAGCGCCGCCCGGGTAACCAAAAAGAAATTCTACACCCTCATCCGCCAGCGCCTTCACCAGGATATCCGCACCGGATAATTCCACTTATTTCCCCCTCAAATAATTAATATTTTGCTGATATACAATCCGCTTCGCTATTATCCTTTCAATAATGATAAAAAGCTGATTCCACTTAGCTTTACGAAATATTAGAACTTACTAATAAGACTGTGTGCGGTCAATAGACAAAATGGGATAATTTGTAATTATTTTTGTTATAGCGATAGAATAAGTCGAAATAAACCCTGTGGCCTCTGTGGTGAAGGGTATTGAGTCTCTTTTTTAGTTGCCCTGGCGTGAAAATGGCTGTGATATCATGGCCCACACGGAACTGCCTTCATCAGACACAGCCCAATCCAGTCGAACGACTGCACGGAATGTCATAAAACGTAAACCAATTCCCCCATCAACCTTTAGATCCTTGAAAAAAAGATCTGAATCGTATGTATCACCCACCCTGCCAACCTCAATAAAGGGAACAATTTGCCACCAGTCAATTTCAAAGTAGTTAAGTACCGGTAAATCACGTAAGGGCTGGGTCTGTGGAATCAGACGCAACTCGGCAGAATAGTAGACTGCTGATTTATCATTGAAGCGATTGCTCGGATATGCGCGCATGCGATCATAACCACCGAGGCTGGATCCATAATTTGGTGGCGGCTGGTGATTAATATCACCTTCAGCCGTAACTTCCCAGTCAGCGGTATTGGAAGTCCAGAAGTTGAAAGCCAGGGATTTCTGGCGAAACCAGTCAGAGTCACCAAGATTATAATATTTTGAAAAATCTGCTTCCAGATTGGCCCAGCTATCCCGGCTTTCCCCCCAGCCAAAGTCGCTGGTAACTTTTAGTAATTGACGACTGCCGCTGGTTGGATTTAGCGGAAAATCTGTATTGTCATATTCCAGCCAGAATTCGAGGCCATTTGTTTTTGCAAATAACTGCTCTTCTACAGGATCAGATTGAGTTTCATTAAAAACGAAGTCACTAAGATCGCGGTAAGTGTAGAAGAATTTAGCAGCTACCGTGGTCTGGCCGCTAGTCATCGGATTCCAGCTGCTACTTCCCTTTGGGCCTGATTCCAGTAGCCCCTGGTATAGCCGGTAAGTGGATACAGGATCATCTTTAATTGAACCTATCGGCAATCGATACTTCAGAGTTGCTGTGAAAGTTAACTCGTTACTAACGCCTGAGACATAAGCGTCAGGGTTTGAATTATTGGTTCCTGCTCTCGGGTTGTTCGGATCAATGTCAGGACCCGCATAGAAACGCTGATCGGTAAAGTGATCTACAAGGAAAAAAGAATCAATAAAAAAACGAGATTTGCCAAGTTGGTAGTTATTCCATGCACCCGAAATCAGTGCCGATTCATTAGAAGTGATAAAAGCAGTACCAAACAGGGTTGATTGCGGCTGCCGCTTTCCACCAGAAGAAAAGGCACCGGCACCAATGGCTGTGCCCAATGACTCAGTGGCAAACATGTAGGGTAACCAACCATTCCTTTTTTCTTCAATCGTCTGGCCCCGGTCGAGTGCGACAACCTGAGCTGATAACTGCACTGGGAAAATGATGGAGAAAACCAGCAATAGCGGCACGGGTCGTATATATGAATGTAATGATAACAAATTGTTTTTATTCATTTTTAACCGTATTCTCTATCAAGGTTCACTAGCAGAACTAGACACTGGGTAGTGATAATTTTTCTAATATGTTCAAACGATGGGTGATTATACACAAGGCAAGTTAAAATTCCTGTCATTCCCTGCGCCAGCGAGTACCGCCAGGTGAATCATCGAGAATGATACCTGACAGATAGAGCTCGTCCCGAATTTCATCACCCCTTGCCCAGTTTTTATCAGCCCGTGCACGGGTTCTCTCTTCAACCAGCACATCTACTTCCGCGTCAGACATACCGCCAGAATGGCTGTCCCCAGAGATGCCTCGCAAGAACTCGATCGGCCGCAGTTGAAATAAGCCAATAATCGCACCCAGTGCCTTAAGTTGTCCGCCCAGAAATCGGGCCTTACCCAGTTCACCTCTTTGGCGTACCGTATTGATGTCACGACGCAAAGTCGAGAGAACAGACAATGCCTCCGGGGTATTAAAATCGTCATCCATGGCTTCAATAAAAGGCGCCGAAATTTCAGTATCAAGTACGGCAGTATCTTCTACATCCAGACCGTCAAGAGCAAGATAATAACCCTCCAGCGCTGCTTTTGACTGATCCAGAGTTTCATTACTGTAATTCAACGGACTACGATAATGACTGTTAATCATGAAATAGCGGAGAATCTCCGGGTGATATGTGTCCAGCACATCACGGATAGTGAAAAAATTATCCAGTGATTTCGACATTTTTTCATCATCAATACGGACAAAGCCATTATGCATCCAGAGATTTACAAAGTGATGACCCGTGGCACACTCTGACTGGGCAATCTCATTTTCATGATGTGGAAAGCGCAGGTCCTGGCCCCCACCGTGAATATCGAAATGCTCACCCAGTGTCTCCATAGACATAGTGGAACACTCTATATGCCAGCCGGGACGGCCATCACCCCACTCTGATGGCCAGCTTGGCTCACCCGGCTTAGCCTTTTTCCATAAAACAAAATCCAATGGATCGTCCTTAGTTGTTTCTGCCTCGACACGTGCGCCAGCCTGTAAATCATCCAGTGATTCACCCGATAATTGTCCATACCGCTCAAACTTCCGTACACGAAAGCAGATATCACCTGATCCCGTCTGATACGCATAACCGTTTTCTATCAGCTTGCCAATCAGAGAGATTATGCCAGCCATATGTTGAGTAGCACGGGGCTCATGGTCTGGGCGCAACACGCCTAAACGGTCTGTGTCCTCATGCATGGCATCAATAAAATGCCCGGTCAATTTTTTAATACTCTCGCCATTTTCTACTGCCCTGGCGATTATCTTGTCATCTATATCGGTGATATTACGTACGTAGTTAACTTCAAAACCCCGGTCACGCAAATAACGGGTCACCAGATCAAACACAACCATGACTCTGGCATGACCAATATGACACAGATCATATACCGTCATCCCACAGACATAGATACCCACTTTACCGGGAATTATTGGTGTGAACACTTCCTTTTTGCGGGTAAGGCTATTATAGATTTTAAGCATGAGGTGCAGATTGAAAATAAGGGACAAGATTGCAATTATGCGAATATTACCGGAAAAGAAAGGCCATATACACAGTAGAGGTCAAAACGAACGAATTCTCATGTTATAATTTTTCGTTTTTTTACAGGTTGAAAGCAAATGATCAAAATGGAAACAAACCACGGCACCATCACCATTGAGATGGACGCCGACAAAGCCCCGTTATCAGTAGATAATTTCAAAAAATACCTGGCGGATGAATTTTTTGATAATACGATTTTTCACCGTGTTATTCCGAACTTCATGATTCAGGGTGGCGGATTTAACCCAGGCATGATACAAAAACAGACCCTCGATACGATTGAAAATGAGGCTGATAATGGGCTGACAAACGACCGTGGTACTATCGCCATGGCCCGTACCAACGACCCCCATTCTGCATCATCCCAGTTTTTCATTAACCTGAAAGACAATGCTTTTCTTAATCACAGTGGCAAGAACCCACAGGGCTGGGGTTATTGTGTATTTGCCAGAGTCACAGACGGCATGGATGTGGTCGATAAGATTGCAACTGTCGCTACCGGCAACTCCGGCGGCCATGGTGATGTGCCTGTAGAGGATGTAGTCATTCTAAAAGTCGAAGAAACGGATGACTGAGACACGCTTTTTCGTATGACCAACAGATGACCACCAGCTTATTTATATCAGACCTTCATCTTGATCCAGGCCGCCCCGAGGGTATTCAGCTATTTGATAATTTTATCCGCAATAAGGCAGTTGATGCGAATCAGCTTTTTATCCTCGGCGACCTTTTTGAGTATTGGCTGGGAGATGACGCCTGCGAATACTCTGGCTATCAGGCCATTGAGAAAAGTCTGGCAATTCTCGCCGGCTGTAATACAAAGGTTTATTTCATGCACGGCAACCGCGATTTCCTGGTTGGCAAGGACTTCGCCTCATCCATTTGCTGCCAGTTACTGCCTGACCCAACCGTATTCAGGCTGAATGATCTGGACGTTCTTTTAATGCACGGTGACAGCCTGTGTACGGATGATGAAGCACATCAACAGTTCCGCGCTGTGAGCCGTAGTAATGAATGGAAAAAAAATATACTGTCCAAAACCATTCATGAACGAGAGGAATTTGCGCGCCAATTACGTATGAATAGTCAAAAAAGCAATGCAGAAAAGATCGGGTCAATATTGGATGTTAACCAGACTGCAGTAAAAGCGGCATTGCTGGGACATAATGTCAGATTACTGATCCATGGGCATACTCATCGTACGGCTATACATGAATTTCAACTAGCCGGTAAAACAGTACATCGAATTGTTCTCGGTGACTGGTATCAACAAGGTAATTACCTTGTTCATGATCAAGCTAAATTCAGCCTGTTAAGTTATCCTGATGACACAGTGCTTGCTACGGTCAAAATCTCTAAAGCAAGTACGACTACTTCGAGAAAACACCCGGCATGAATCTTTTGTAGCCTTCCGGCAGTCCAAACATACTAGAATCAAAAACAACTTTGTCTTTGACGCTGACCAGCGAACGGGTTCGTCCCGCATAATCCTTCTGCCTGACTGGAAAACCTTTACTCAGGTATCGGTCAGGTTCGAAGATATTATTAGCCAGATCACAATCAGCATCTTTAAGATCCGGCATAGCAGCTATCGTTTTCGCATGCTGACCAGCCAGCGTTCTTGCAAAAGCAGCAAGCGCACGGGTTACATCATCTAAATAACCGGGTACAGCATAAACTTCCATACAGCGATTGCCATTTGTAACCATATAATATCTCGATACCTTTTTGCCATCAACATCAGGTACTCCTCCTGCATCAAGTTCTTCGATATCATTTCTTAAGGGGTTTGGCGGAACAGCTAATACGGGTTGCAGAGGAATAACCAGGATACGCTGATCCTCATTATTAACGCTGTATATTGACCCTGTCTTTCTGTCAAATAATGCGAAATTCCCATGATCATCCCCATCATCCAGACGTAAGAAGTCCCGGGTAAGTAACATCCGTGAAATATAAGCCGGCTCATTTTGTGAATCCTGTTCATTTAACATCAGGACAGTCACTTCTGTCTCAGCAGCGAGAGCCTTTGTCAACGACAGGGCTAAAATGGTAAATATAATTCCCCTTACATACTTGAACTGCATTTTGCTTTCCTCAATTATTGCCAGAGTGGCAAGTTTATCTAAGATTCCTGAATAGCTCAGATGGTATAATCCTTCTTATCGACCTTATCATCAACCAGAAAATAAATTTTGGGGACAGAGCCCTTAAAAATGGAACAGAAAATCGAATTCAAGGCTGACTTGATCAAACGCTACGATAAGGCAGGCCCTCGCTACACCTCCTATCCCACGGCCAATCTCTTTAATGAGCGCTTCTCGCCCGAAGATTACCGGGCTGCAGCTGCCCGAAGCAACAAAGAAACAGACCCAAAACCGCTCTCCCTCTATTTCCATATCCCATTTTGCGACACCGTCTGTTTTTACTGTGCCTGCAACAAGATTGTGACCAAACGGCGTGACCGGGCCATACCCTATCTGGATCATCTTTACCGTGAAATAGAAATTCAGGGTGCACTGTACGAAACTTCCCGTCCGGTAGACCAATTGCACTGGGGCGGTGGTACGCCTACCTTTCTGAACCATGACCAGATGCGCACCTTAATGGAAAAAACGGGTCAGCATTTCTCACTGATGAATGATGATAAAGGTGAATACTCAATAGAGATAGACCCCAGAGAAATCACTGCTGATGGGGTGCATTTCCTGCGTGATATCGGCTTTAATCGTCTCAGCCTCGGTGTTCAGGACTTTGATGCCAAAGTGCAGAAGGCTGTCAACCGCATACAAAGCGAAGAAATTACCTTCACAGCAATTAATGCCGCCCGTGAAGCCAATTTTAAATCTGTCAGTGTAGATTTGATTTATGGCCTGCCCTTTCAAAGCGTAGCCAGCTTTCTTACCACACTGGATAAAATCATGCAGGTTGATCCTGACAGACTGTCTGTGTTCAATTATGCCCACCTGCCTACCCTGTTTATGCCACAACGACGCATCGATGAGGAAGATTTACCCTCCGCAGCTGAAAAGCTGGAGATACTGCAGGCAGTCATCCAGTACCTTACCGATAAGGGTTATGTCTACGTCGGCATGGATCACTTTGCCAAACCGGATGATGAGCTGGTTATTGCTCAGAACAAGGGACTATTATACAGAAACTTCCAGGGCTATTCCACTCACGCCGATTGCGACATGGTGGCAATGGGCGTCACGGCCATCTCACAGGTGAATAATATCTACAGCCAGAATGTCCGTGATGAAGAATCCTACTATCAGATGATTGATGAAGGAAAACTGCCGTTATTACGAGGTCTTGAACTCACAGAAGATGATCTATTACGCCGAGATCTGATAAGTCAGCTTATCTGTAACTTCAGCCTGGACATGGCTCAGTTTATGAGAAAGCATAATATAGAATTTGCTGACTATTTTAAAAATGAATTATTTCAACTCAAAACCATGCAGGACGACGGGCTGTTACAGCTAGATGACAAAACCATCGCTATTCTACCCCCGGGCAGATTATTGATTCGAAACATCTGCATGACCTTCGATGCACACCTGAATGACAATCAAAAAATTCGATTTTCAAAGGTTATTTAAATTCAGAGGAAAGACGAAGGACTAAAGACTAAAGATGAAAGAAAAACCGGTTGCGATTTTGAATAACCTTAGTCCTTAGTCCTTCGTCCTACATCACGACTTTCCATCCTCGACGCTTCTTCAAGGCGGCCAGCAAGCCTGACTATCTGCCCCCAGTCATAGGTCACGATATCCTGCGCATGTGCGAGGTTGTTGCGTAACGACTCCATCTCTCGTATTACTTTTTTTGCTGAGCGTCTCGACTCCAGCCCCATTATTGCCATGGTCTCATGTTTGCTGATAATAATTTTCCCCTTATCAGATAGTTGTATACAGTCAAGCAAACTACAATGCTGTCCGCGCCGCAGTCTTTCAGCCTGCAGATACAACTCTGCAAATTCCACATCATGTTTGCATGATATCGCTGGCATTATCGATCAAATCTGCCAGCTTGATAGTTTTTGCACGCTGACTGGCGCGTGCAATATGCTTTTTGTCTATCGATTTCCTGGTGAGTCGATTGCCGTCACCAGGTTTACTGATATCAGTCAGATTTTCGACAAGTTCTGCTACACCTGTACCAAATTCTTTTTCAACATCGTATAGCGTGGCAGGTGTATCTTCGACTACATCATGCAGCCAGGCAGCAGCAATCATTTCCTCATCATCTGTCACGGAGGCAACAATATTAGCTACAGATGACAGATGGACAGTATAGGGTTGATTGTTATATTTGCGCAGCTGATTTATACGCTTATGCGCAATGGTAGCGAATTGCTTTGCCTTTTCTACCAATGCCATAGATTCTTAAACTACAGGTTAATTAGGTCGAGCCCACGTTGAAGATCTTTCTGCAGATCATCGACATCTTCCAGGCCAATAGAAAGTCTAAGCAGGTTTTCAAATACCCCCATCTCATTCCTTTGCTCGACAGTCAGACGCCCGTGTGTTGTTGTTGCAGGATGGGTGATGGTTGATTTTGTATCACCCAGATTAGCGGTAATCGAAAACAGCTTCGTGTTATCAATCACAGCCCAGGCTTCATCGCGCCCCCCTTTAACCTGAAAGGCGAGGACACCTGCTGCCGCATTTTGTTGGCTCTGTGCGAGTGCATGTTGAGGATGCGAAGGAAGGTCGGGGTAAAAAACGCGCTCAACCGATGGCTGTGCCTCCAGCCAACTTGCTACTTCTAATGCATACCGGCTATGAGCCTCCATTCTAATCGATAGTGTTTCCAGGCCCTTCAATTGCACCCAGGCATTGAATGGACTAAGCGACGGGCCAGCGCTGCGAAGAAAACTATAAATACTTTCACCCACCTGCTCTTTATTGCCGACTACAGCCCCACCCATGGTTCTGCCCTGACCATCGATATATTTTGTTGAAGAATGGACAACCACATCAGCACCCAGTTTTAGTGGTTGCTGGAGCACCGGTGTGCAGAATGTATTATCTACCACCAGTAAGGCCTGATTCTCATGGGCTATCTTCGCTACTGCTCTGATGTCCGATACATTACAAAGCGGATTAGATGGAGTTTCCAGAAACAGCATTTTGGTATTGGCCTGGATCGCATCTTGCCATTGAGACAGGTCTGTCGAATCCACATAGGTAAAACTGAGATCAAACCGTGTCAGGATATTGTTGAACAGGATAATAGTTGAACCAAACAGGTCTCTCCCCGCTACCACATGATCGCCAGCATTCAGTAGACCCATACAGGTTGCCACGATAGCACTCATGCCTGTTGCAGTCGCAACACAGCACTCACCTTCTTCCATCGCCGCGAGTCTTTCTTCAAAGGTACGTACTGTTGGATTGGTGAAGCGTGAATATATATTACCTTCTACTTCTCCCGAAAACTTTGCCGCTGCATCTGCAGCACTTTTGAATACATAGCTGGAGGTCAGGAATATAGGATCAGAATGTTCTCCTTCCTGAGAACGAACCTGGCCAGAGCGAACCGCACGGGTCGCTATCTTATAATCAGCATTATCACAGTCGTTTTTTGACATCAGGACACCTCTATTGATTCTGGATAGATCAGAGTGCATTCCAAATCGTTCATACCAGGGTAAGGATCACACGGCTGTTCCATGACATCCTGTCATCACGGCACTTGTACATTCCTGTACTTCGTAGCGCTATTGTGAAGATTCTTAACGCAGAGAATGACGATTTGGAATGTAAGATGAATATTCATGGGTTAATAGAGTTGCCCTTCAATCGGTAAAACTCAACTCCGTCTGGCTGGCATTGTTTTCTTTTGCCCTGGCTCTATCATTACGTAGCTGGTTAATCATCTCAAGATAATTTTTGTCGATATCTCCGGTGATGTACTCACCATTGAAACACGATGTATCAAACTGCGTAATCTTTTTGTTGCCTTTATGCGCTGCCTTGATCAGGTCTTCCAGGTCAAGATAGATGAGTTTATCTGCCCCAATCTCTTCGCAGATTTCCTGTGAATTGCGATTATGTGCAACCAGTTCTGAGGGTGATGGCATATCAATGCCATACACATTCGGATATCTGACAGGCGGCGCAGCAGAAGCAAAATAAACACGTTTAGCCCCCGCATCCCTGGCCATTTTTATGATCTGACTGGAAGTAGTGCCTCTTACTATCGAGTCATCAACCAGCAGCACATTCTTACCCTTGAATTCTAGATCGATTGGGTTAAGCTTTCTTCTAACAGAACGTTTACGCTCTTCCTGACCTGGCATGATAAAGGTCCTGCCTATGTAGCGGTTTTTGATAAACCCTTCCCGATAAGTTACTTTTAACTGTTTGGCCAACTGGATGGCCGACGTCCGGCTGGTATCCGGAATAGGAATCACCACATCAATCTTTGTGTCAGTCCATTCACGTTTGATTTTTTTCCCCAGATATACGCCGGTACGCAAACGGGTTTTATGAACTGAGATTCCATCCATTAGCGAATCAGGACGCGACATATAGACGAATTCGAAGATGCAGGGTGATGTCTGGCTCTTTTCAGCACACTGTTGTGTGTGGATAATACCCTGCATATCAATAAAAATGGCTTCACCCGGTGCTACATCACGTACTATATCGTAAGCCAACACGTCCAGTGCTACGCTTTCTGAAGCAACTATGTGTTCCGGTCCTTTCACCGTATTACGACTACCATAGATCAGCGGACGAATCCCGTATGGATCGCGAAAGGCAAGTATACCCTGCCCCACAATCAAAGCCACTACAGCATAGGCCCCCCTGACACGTTTATGTACAGCAGAAACTGCCTTAAAAATATCTTGCGGTCCGAGCTGGATGCTGGATGACTGATGCAGTTCATGCGCAAAAATATTCAACAGCACCTCAGAGTCAGAATTGGTATTGAGGTGACGCAGATCATCTCGAAACAGTTCCTTCTGCAACTCCATGGCATTGGTCAGGTTACCGTTATGACCCAGCGCTACACCGAAAGGAGAATTGACATAAAAGGGTTGTGCTTCTGAACGTGAATCACATCCAGCGGTAGGGTATCTGACATGCCCGATTCCCATGTTCCCCTCCAGGCCAAGCATATGTCGAGTATGAAAGACATCACGTACCAGCCCATTATCCTTGCGCATACACAGGCGATCGCCGTCACTGGTCACAATACCTGCGGCATCCTGGCCACGGTGTTGCAATACAGTTAACCCATCATAGAGAGATTGATTGACACTCTCCTGGGCAAAAATCCCGATTATCCCGCACATCTCACATCACCCTCGAATAAGCTGGAACATGAACGAAGAACAGGACATATATCATACCTTCTGCCCGAAAAAATGCGAAACATCTGCCGGCATTATTGACATGCCATAGGCAGCAAGCAATAGAAAATACTCTTTCAACATAGAGCCAAGCCACCAGTTCTCTTTGGCAAACTGCGTAGACTGAATCAGCACTGCCAGAATAGCAACAATTAGGACACCGCGTAGCAAACCAAAGATTATACCCAGTGTTCTGTCCATCCCTTTTAAAGGAGATTTGTTCATGATTTTACTTATAACATATGAAAGCAAAGCAAATAAAACCAGAGACAGGAGGAATATTGAGATGAAAGCAGCCGCTTTACGGACGTCAGCAGACTGAATGAACGAGTCAAATACGGAAGCGAATACGCTGGCAAATCGCCACGCAAGCCATGCGGATACTATCCAGCCGACCAGCGACATTATTTCGCGCACCAGACCACGGAAAACACCAATAAGACCAGATATAAGAATTATTGCAATGATGATAATGTCAAGAATATTTAACACACTTATTACAAGTCTATTGCGATTTATTTTTTAACAACGATTCCGCGCTGTCGTGTTTTATGCCGCAGTCTATCCTGCATTTTCTCCGCAGCCTTACGATCCTTAAATGGCCCTATCCAGACCTTGGTCACTGTTCCTTTACTGGTTTTGACTTTACCTGACTTTGCAGAAAAACCTTTCTTTTTCAGCTCAGAAACCTTTTTACTTGCATTTACAGATTTTGAAAATACTCCAACCTGGACTATCCAGCTACTAGCTGAAACAGCTTTAGACTTTTTTGCCGTTGACTGCTTTGTTCCAGGCTTTTTTGCTGCGGATTTTTTTGCAGGGGCCTTCACTGTGCTTTTAGCAGGCACAGCAGGGGTTACCATGGGCTCAAACAGTACAGAAGACTGCTTGCCTTTATCTTTTGTGTCAGCCCCACTAGACTGACGTTGCACTGCGGTAGAATCTGTTGGCGTAATCGACGAAATACGAGAAACGAAGACCTTCTTTCCCACCTTTTTTATCTCCATTACCACGTGGTCTGCCTCTGGCATCTCAGTATTTGGCTTCTTGCTCAGTAACATCGGCAGCAGGACTATGGCAAGCAATATCAACACAACCGCACCTGTCAGGCGATGGCGAGGGTCATAATTCTGGAAATTGTTTTTCGCAGCAACGGACATATAATGCCTGGTATCTACAATGTATTAGGGTTTGCTATATAAATAGAAAAAATAACGGTAGTTAGCTACTTGATGACAAGGCATGAATTATACCACCTACCGTATGAAAAGAACCAAAAACTACCACCCGATCTTTCTCTTCAGCCAGCCAGCTGGCTTGCTCCCATGCCTGTTCAACAGTTTCGAATAAGCTGATATGAGTATTGGGCCCCAATTTCTCTAAAACTGCTTTAAGATATTCTGTAGCTTCACCTCTAGCAATAGTTAGACCACCGACGTACCAGAAATCAATAGATGGATATATCTTATACAGAGATTCATAGATATCCTTATCTTTCAGCATGGCCACCACGGCATGTGTATTACCTGAAACTGGTAGTGCTTTGAGATTTTCAGTCAATAGTTCCATCGAATCGGGATTATGCGCGACATCAAGTATTAGCTGTGGTTTTGTCGCAACCACCTGAAATCGACCATTTACCTTAATACCCGGTAATGCGCTCCGTATAGTTTCATCTGACACCGGCAATTGTTTCTGCAGGGCGGCGAGACACATCAATACTCCTGCAAGATTGTTGAATTGTGGTATGCCATATAAACCCGGTAATGGAAGCGCTGACAGGGCATTCCTTTCCTCCTGCTGCCAGCACCAGTCTGCCGCCCTAATTTCATATCGATAGTCCTGATTAAGTGAGAAAATTTTAGCTGCCTTAGCGTGAGCAATATTCAACAGACTCTGTGGTGGCTCCGGGTCAGAAATTATGGCGATTTTACCTTCGTGTATTATCCCTGCCTTCTCTACGCCGATAGCTTCCCGATCATTACCCAGCCAGGCCGTGTGATCGATACCAATACTGGTAATCAGTGCCAGATCTGCAGGGAATAGATTTGTTGCATCCAGGCGTCCACCGAGTCCGACTTCAAGCAGTATGATGTCCCGCTCATGCTGCAGAAAAATCACATATGCCGCCAACGTGGCAAATTCAAAATATGTCAGCGGGATGGAAGCACGAGCAGAATTAATCTCTGCAAAGGCTGCACACAGCTCATCATCGGCGACAAACAGACCATCTATGCGAATCCGCTCATTGAAAACAGTAAGGTGGGGTGATGTATAGCAGGCTGTATGGTAACCGGCTCTGGTATAGAAACTTTCCAGTGCAGTAATGCTGGAGCCTTTGCCATTGGTCCCTGCGACAGTTATAAGCGGACAATTAAATGGCCTGAGGCCTAGTTGATTTGCCACCTGTCTCAGCCGGACTAGCCCTAGTTCAATCTCGTGACTGTGTTGTGCTGAGATAAAATCGAGCCAACCGGCAAGGTCTCCGGGTATTTCTGTCATCAGTATCCGTGTGGTATAACGAAAAAAACCTGCTGTCAGGATGTGGCGGTTTTCTTCCCGCTCAGCATCGCCAGGATCGAGGCGATTACTTCGCACAGATCCCGACGATCTGCAATCATATCTATTGCCCCTGTTTCGACGAGAAATTCAGAACGCTGAAATCCTTCCGGCAAAGTTTCACGGACAGTCTGCTCAATCACACGAGGACCAGCGAATCCGATCAAAGCCTTAGGCTCAGCAATAATCACGTCACCAAGCATGGCCAGGCTGGCAGAAACACCACCCATGGTAGGATCGGTTAGCACTGAAATAAATGGCACACCCTGATGAGACATTCTTCGCAGTACTGCACTGGTCTTTGCCATCTGCATCAACGAAAACAGGGCTTCCTGCATACGCGCACCACCACTGGAAGAGACACAGACCAGCGGGATATTCTGTTCCATGCAAAGATCGGCTGCGCGAAGAAATTTTTCACCGACAACAGTACCCATAGAACCACCCATAAACTCGAATTCAAAGGCAGCGGCAACAACGGGGTCACCTTTAAGCTCACCCTTTATAACAACCATCGCATCGGATTCACCGGTTTTTTTCTGTGCTTCAGTGAGACGGTCCCGGTATTTTTTCAAATCCTTGAACTTTAGCGGGTCAGTGGCTTTGAGTGAGTTGCCAATTTCTTCACGTGGGGATTCATCGAGAAGAATGTCCAGACGACGCCTGGCCCCGATACGTAAATGGTGACTGCATTTTGGACAGACATCAAGATTTCGTTCCAGTTCAGCCCGATACAGAACGGCGCTGCAGGCGGGACATTTTTTCCACAGCCCTTCTGGAATATCCTTTTTGCCAAAGCTGCCGCTGGTTTTAATCTTGGGCGGCAACAGCATTTCAAACCAGCTCATTTATCTTACCCTGATAGTTCTACCAATTTATTTATTGTGTATCTGCATCTAGCGCGTCACGGACACCCCGTAGAAAATCACTGACTGCATTGATGACGGACTGTTTATCGCCATCAAAGCCTTCCATCATCCTGACAATAGCACTGCCTATTATAATGGCATCTGCAAATTCACCAATTTTAACGGCACGTTCAGGACTATTTATGCCAAATCCTACACCAACTGGCAAGTTTGTATGCTGCCGTATTTCGCTGATACTTGTCTTAATCTCATTATAGTCCAGTGCTGCCGATCCGGTGACACCACGTATGGACACATAGTAGACAAAGCCCCGCGCCTCCAGTGCCACAATTTCCATGCGCTGGGGTGTTGACGTGGGTGCCAGCAAATAAACCGGGTCTATGTCTCTCTGATAAAGTAGCTCATTGAATTCACAGGCTTCTTCGGGTGGTAGATCAACAAGCAACAGACCGTCAACACCTGAAAGCTTTGCAGCATCTGCAAACTTCTCATAACCCATGGCTTCAACAGGATTCAGGTATCCCATAAATATGACAGGTGTCTTTTCGTCCATCAGACGAAATTGTCTCACCATATCCAGCACATCACACAGACTCGTGTCATGTGCCAGTGCGCGTTGATTTGCCTTCTGAATTACCGGGCCATCTGCCATTGGGTCCGAGAACGGAATACCCAGTTCGATCAGGTCAGCACCTGCATCGACCATCGCATGCATTAAGGGAACCGTAATATCTGAAACCGGATCCCCGGCGGTAACAAAGGGAATCAGAGCTTTTCTGCCGTTTTCTCTAAGCGCTTCAAAACAGCTTTCAATACGTGGCATCAGATTTCCACCCCATCAATATCCGCTATGGTCTGGATATCCTTGTCACCGCGCCCGGATAAATTAATTATCATAATTCCGTCTTTTCCCAGTTCCGGTGCCAGCCTTCGCGCATAGGCAATGGCATGACTGGACT
This sequence comes from bacterium BMS3Abin11, assembly GCA_002897635.1. Lineage (NCBI taxonomy): Bacteria > bacterium BMS3Abin11. The sequence goes on from BDTD01000004.1 coordinate 96,312, forward strand.
CCAGCGCAGGGATGATTCCTTCGAGGCGTGTAATGTCATGAAATCCACCCATCGCCTCGTCATCGGATGCGGCGACGTAGCTAGCACGCCCTGTATCTTTCAACCAGGCATGTTCGGGACCAACTCCAGGATAATCGAGGCCAGCACTGATAGAATGGGTCTCGATAATCTGCCCGTTATTATCTTCCATTAAATAGGTTCTATTGCCGTGCAGTACACCTACTCTGCCTTTGCATAAAGGTGCAGCGTGGTGGCCCGTATCTAAACCATCGCCAGCTGCTTCAACGCCAACCATAGCGACGGCTTCATCGTCGATAAATGGATAGAAAAGTCCTATCGCATTGGATCCACCGCCAACACAGGCAACCAGTGCATCCGGTAAACGACCTGCCTGTTCAAGTATCTGCTGACGCGCTTCCCTGCCGATGATGGATTGAAAGTCACGCACCATGGCTGGATAGGGATGCGGCCCTGCGACAGTACCGATGATATAGAAAGTGTCCTCAACATTGGTCACCCAGTCACGCATGGCCTCGTTGAGCGCATCCTTCAACGTACGAGACCCTGATTCCACCGCGACTACGGAAGCACCGAGCAATTTCATCCGGTAAACATTGGGAGCCTGGCGCTCGATATCATTAGCCCCCATGTAGACCACGCACTCAAGTCCCAGCCGTGCCGCGACAGTAGCCGTAGCTACCCCGTGCTGACCAGCACCCGTTTCAGCAATAATACGTGTCTTACCCAGCCTTTGCGCCAACAGCGCCTGACCGACAGTATTATTTATCTTATGCGCGCCGGTATGGTTCAGGTCTTCTCTCTTTAGATAGACCTGTGCGCCGTATTCTTTACTCAGGCCTGCGGCATAGTAGAGAGGTGATGGCCGACCGACATAGTATTTCAGATCATCATCAAGCTCCTGCAGAAAATCTGGATCCTGCATATATTTCTCATAGGCCTGTGTTAATTCCTGCAGCGGACGCATCAATGTTTCGGCAACAAAAATACCCCCATAGCGGCCAAAATGGCCATTTTTATCCGGCATGGAATAGGCTGACATGTAAAAACCCGTATGTTACAAAGTGAGTAGTGTATATCCGGACAACAAACGAACTGAGCAGATACACAGGACTGTGTGAATGACTGATTTTACCGATCTTTTGAGCTTATTGCATCCACATGGCTTTTTAAATTCACGACCGCTTTAAGGGCACTTAACCGCGCGTATGAACTGTTCGATTTTGTGCGCATCTTTTTTACCGGGTGATTCTTCCACACCACTACTGACATCGACAGCCCAGGGTTGCACTGTAGATACCGCTACTGCAACATTTTCCGGATTCAGGCCACCTGCCAGAACGACAGGTAGCGATAAGTCATTCGGGATCAAGCTCCAGTCAAAAGTTTCCCCTGATCCGCCGGCTGTGCCTTTTTTGTAGCTATCCAGCAATATCCCCCTGGCTGATGCATATTGCTGGCATGAGTGGGGCAGGTCTGTACCTCTGTTCACCCTGACCACTTTGATATATGGTCGATCAAAGCTACTACAAAACACCTCATCCTCATCACCATGGAACTGCAGCAAATCCAGCCGTACGCGGGACAGCACCTGATTTACTTCCTGCTGGCTGCTGTTCACAAATAAACCCACTGCGCTGATAAAAGGCGGCAAGCTGGAAACAATTTCCATGGCGGATGTTACTGTCACATTTCGCGGACTATTGGCATAGAACACCATCCCAATAGCATCTGCGCCGGCATTGCAGGCTTTATATGCATCGGCAACAGTACATATCCCACATACTTTTATGCGCGTTTTATTCATAAACCCAATATTCCCGTAGTATTTTTCACAGAGGGTATGTTGAATTCCTCAGGGTATATAATTGCATTCAAATACAGCCCATCGGGCGGTGCCGTCACGCCACCGTATGTTCTATCTTCTGATGCCAGCACTTCTGCCGACCAGTCAGGGGCCTTCTCACCAGCACCTATACTACACAATACACCTGCAATATTTCTAATCATATGATGCAGAAATCCATCGGCTCTTGCATAGATAACGACAAAATGTCCCATGCGTTCTACAGATAATTCTCTCAAATCACGTACCGGTGATTTGGCCTGGCAGGCAAGTGCGCGATAGGCGTTAAAATTATGGCGACCAAGTAAATGTTTCGCCGCCTTTTGCATCAATGATACATCTAATGGTCTATATTCCCAGCTCACCTTGTTATGAAGAATTGCCGGACGCTCATGGCGATTAAGTATGATGTATTGATAACGACGCTCAATTGCTGAAAAACGTGCATGAAAATCATCCCTGACATGCTTTGCCCATAATATGGTCACATTATCAGCCAGGTAACGTGAAGTGCCTCTCATCCATGAATAATCACTTCGCAGGACATCCGTTTCAAAATGCACTACCTGCCCCGTTGCATGAACCCCTGTATCAGTTCTACCTGCGGTAATGATACGAACAGGGCTGTTGGCAATTTTTGACAATGCCACCTCAACAGCATTCTGCACTGTTGCAACGTCTTCCTGATATTGCCAGCCACAATAGGAGGAGCCATCATATTCAATACCAAGCGCAATCCTCATAATTAATCAGAGGCTCCTAAGAACTAAGTAGCCAGATAAAGAGAAATAGTGGAACAAGAATATCTACAATTCCCGGGCGTGGTGGTTGTTTGATTATGACAGTGTCATTCAGATCATAACCATTTGCCTGTTCCGACGCCGATTTAATCATATCAGCCGCTCTATCAATCAATATCGAGATATTTTTAATTTTTTTCTTTTCACCGGGTAAATGCTGCTGCGCTGACATTTGTGGCACGATACTCAACACTAGCCCTAAACGCAGTGCAAAACGCTGGCTATCAATACCAATTAATCTTAGCGGTGACAAAAGAAACTGTATTCCAGAGACCAGATCATCTCGTGGGGTTAACAGTAATAGAAAACCACTATATGAAATGACGACGAGAAGTGATGAAATTCTTAGAGCAGCCTGATTGACCCCTTCTACCGAAGGCGAGAACCTGCCTAATATCGGCAAAATATCCATCCCCGGGTAAAACCAGAAATACAGAATCACGATGGATAAAAAAAACCAGCGCAATTTCCTGGCCAGCAGAATGACCTGCCTGCCATGGTGAGGAAACTGAAAAAACAGAATACTCAATGGTACCAATAACAACAACAGTCCTGGCCAACCCTGTGTGTTAACAATAAGTGTTAGCAGTGCCAGCGATAAGATTCGTGATGCCGAATTTACAAGTACCAGCACCTACAAATCTGAATAGCGGTTAAACAACATTCGGGTTAGTGTTTACTCTGCGTCGATCTGATTCATCAGATCTCTGGCTTCATTTTTCTGGTTATCTGTGCCTTCCTTTGCTACTTCTTCAAGTATGCTTAGAGCACTTTCTTTATCATCCATTTCTATATATGCCCTGGCCAGGTCGAGCTTGGTTCCAGCTTCATCCCAGGTATCATTTACACCTGCAGGCATCTCAGCTGATTCATCATCAGTACTTGTTTCGGCTTCATCCGCACTTGAATCCCCTTCTTCGCTATCCAATGTAAGATCACCAAGATCGGCAAACTCCAGTGTCTCATCCTGTAGTGGTGTTTCTGCAGTAGCGCCGTCATCTTCACTGGCGGTGTTGTCCTCAGATTCCAGGTCAAGATCTAAATCTTCAATACCCCCAAGACCTGACGTATCAGTTGAAGACTCTTCTGAATCGGCTGTTTCTGCTTCTATCTCTGATGTATCCTCCAGATCCAGATCTATATCATCCAGGTTGAAATCAATATTTTCTTCACTTGTTTCTTCTGATTCTTCTGTGTTTCCTTCGAGTTCTTCCAGGTTTAATTCAAGGCTGTCCACGTCAAATGAGTCTGTTTCGTGTGCTGTATCCGGCGTAAAATCTCCAAGATCAAGATCCAGTACCTCTTCGTCCGGTACCGGAAAATCATCTTCCCTTGTCTCAGAACTTTCTACATCCTCATCAGTTACATTTTCCTGCGCAGGTATTTCTTGTGTATCTTCAGGTAACTCAAAACCTTCTATTTTTTCCATATCATCTGTGTCTGAAAACGACTCTTCAGAAATTTCTTCGGTAATATCCTCTGATTCTCCATCCATGTTTAGGGCTTCCATCAAATCGGCTTCTTCTGTATCTATCGTATCAGTGTCCAGAAGATCACCTAATGGCACATCCTCTTTTCTGTCTTTATCACCAAATAATGTTTCTTCCTGAAGTTTCAGATCACCCTGAAATAATGGGTTTTCAGGATTCACAATTTTTCCCATTTCAGCCACTTTGGTCCATACATCAACCGGAATTTTGCCGTCTGCCGGATAGAGTTCTTCAGCCAGAGTTTCGAATGAGGACACATCCTTTCTACCTTGATAAATCTCCAGCAATTTCAACTTAAGTTCATGGCGGTCAGGATTTTTTTCTGCGGCTTCTTTAAGAACTTCTTCCGCCTGCTCATCACGACCGTATGCCATATAGACTTCTGCTTCAGCCAGCGGGTCTACCTCATCTGCCTGCATATTGCCCATGCCCGGCACAAAATCACTCAGGAAAGAGGTTTCTGAACCTGCGTCAGAGGGTTCTGATGATTCAGCAGTTGAGATATCAAGAACGGCTGTACCTGAGATAATACTGTCTTCAAATTCAGCGATAGAACGCCTGCGCCTTAGTACAACGAAGATACCAACCAGAATTAGCAATAGCGCAAGAACAGTACCTAACATAGTAATCCAGCTGCTGAATATGATTTCTTTAGCTGTATCAAGTATGCCTCTCTCATTGACAGGCTGCTGTCGAGTTCGCACTTTAGCTTCTTTCTTTTTAACTACAACTACCGCTGGTTTTTTAACAACTTCAGGCTTCTTTATTTCTGGTGTTATAGCTGGCACTGGAGTGATATCAGGTGCCGATAGCTGGGTACTTTCAATTCCTGGTTCTACAGGTGGAGTGGGGGATAGTTCTGCTTTTTCCGGTAGCTTAACTACCTCAACAGGCATAACTTCTACTACCAGTTCCTGGGCCTGGCTCTGCAATCTGGCAAGATCAGAGTTCTGCATATCAATAAGCCTGTTTGCTTTATCAATTTGCTCCTCCAGTAATGAAACTCTCTCTGCGAGCTCCTTCTTTTCTAGCTCGGACGATGCAAGTGTCTCCTCCAACTGGCCGACATTTTCCTTATACGTTTTAATTTCTGACTCATATTTTTTCTTCTCTTCTGCACTGGCACCTATACCGGAAGTCTCTGTCCCCTCTACTCTGGCACGCACAATTTCCAGAACGTCACCCTTCTCGGTACTCCCCTCTTTTGTTTCAGGCATCAAGGGCCTTTTGTTGGCCTCCGTAGCAGTAGAAGTAGCTTCTTTTTCAGCTTTTTCAGTTTTTCTAGCTGTGCTGGCCTTTGCAGGACTAATTGCTTCCACCTCTGCGCTGGCTACCCTGCTTCCAGTTGAAAGATTATCTTTATACTCCTGCCATTCTTCCATTTGCACACGCAGTTCATCCTGTGCAGCTGGGCGGCTAGTAGAAGATATTTCTTCATCAGACGGAATTTCCAGTGTCTGCCCGACACGAATCAAATTAATGTTGTTGTGCATAAATGCATTGGGGTTTTGTCTGTAAATTGCCATTATCACCTGAGCAATCCCCAAACCTGTACCGGCCTTAACTCTCTCGGCAATATTCCACAGTACATCACCTTTTCTAACTGGCCCATAGGTAGCTCCGGGACGTAGATCAGAATAATTGCTCTCAGCACTGACAGCCTCAATAGACGGACCAAGCTTCGATTCAGCAGCGTTTGCTGTTGAAACAGGTTCAGCCACAGGGCTGGCAACAGAGATTTTTTTCGTTTCAGTAGCTTTTGCAACAGATTCCACTGCAACCGGCTTAGCAACCGTAGGTGCCTGAATGCGAGCTGGCGCACCCATGAGATAAGAAGGAGGATCTATCAGAGCGGTATATTCACGCAACATGGAACCATTTGCCCAGCTAGCTTTAACGATAAAATGCAGGAATGGTTCACGAAATGGCTGATCAGTATTTAATTTGATTACATCCTTACCATTCACTTTTGCAAGAGAAAAGCGAATGGCTTTAAGCTGCTCACTTCGATTAATGCCAGCCATTTTGAAGATGCCGATAGATCCGAGGGTAATTTTAAGAGTTTGCAATTCCGTTGTCGTCGCAGCAGTCAACTCAATCGTCGCATTCAATGGCTCATCCAGCGCAGAATGCATCGTAAGCTTTCCAACACCAAGTGCGTAGGCCTGTACTGGTAATATGGCAAAAGCTGCCAAACACGCTAATTTAATCCCTTTTACCTTATGCATGATCTTCTCTTTTTAGTGGCTGTGCTTAGTTAAAGAAACGTTTTTTTCCTTATTTCGCTTATAGTTATAGTTCAATATTACGAAAGTTCTTTATGTTTCGCAACTAACAATAGCTCACAAATAACTTTTCGCCAATATTTCAGCTATTTGGATACTATTTGTAGCGGCTCCTTTTCGCACATTATCGGCTACTACCCACAGATTCAGCCCCATAGGATGCGAAATATCCTTTCTGATTCGACCAACATAGACCGGATCCGTATCAGCACCTTCGGTGACAGCCGTCGGATAACCGCCATCAAGTCGTTCGTCAACGACAATTATTCCTTCCGTGCTGATAAGCAGCTCGCGGGCATGTGCCGCACTTATTTTTCTGTGTGTTTCTATGTGAATCGCCTCGGAATGACCATAAAAAACAGGTACGCGTACCGCTGTAGGGTTGACCATAATGCTGTCATCGGAAAATATCTTGCGGGTTTCCCAGACCATTTTCATCTCTTCACGGGTATAACCATTGTCCTCAAATAGATCAATCTGGGGCAGCACATTGAAGGCAATCTGCTTCGGGTACACCCTGGCTTCGATACTTTTACCTCCCAGCAGAGCAGCGGACTGGCCTGCCAGCTCTTCTATAGCCTGCTTGCCGGTACCGGAAACCGCCTGATATGTGCACACATTTATGCGGCTAATGCCTACTTCATCATAAATCGGCTTCAGTGCTACAAGCATTTGAATGGTTGAACAGTTAGGGTTGGCAATAATACCGCGTGTTTTATAGTCAGCAATCGCCTGCGGATTCACTTCCGGAACCACAAGAGGAATATCATCGTCGTAGCGATAGTACGAGGTGTTGTCCACTACCACACACCCGGCTTCAACCGCCCTGGGTGCATATTTTTTGGAAATGTTGCCACCGGCTGAAAACAGACCTATCTGTACCTTTGAAAAATCAAAACTGTTGAGGTCTTCAACTACCAGCATTTTACCGCCGAAATCAACTCGCCTGCCGGCTGAGCGGCTGGAAGCCAGCGGATACACCTTGCCGACCGGAAAATTTCTTTCGTGTAACACACGCAACATGGTTTCACCCACCGCGCCAGTGGCACCAACTACTGCAATATCAAATACTTTAGTCATTAATCTATTCCAAATTCTATCAATCTTTCCAGCACAGCATCGCCCATGGCAACAGTGCCGATTGAATCGTCGTTATCGCTGATATCCGGGGTACGCAAACCATCGTCCAGCACGGCCGCTACCGCCCTTTCAATCTGATCAGATAATCCAGATTCAGCCAGCGTATAGCGTAGCAACATAGCAACAGACAGAATCGTCGCCAATGGATTTGCAATGCCCTGCCCGGCTATATCCGGCGCAGAACCATGTATTGGCTCGTACATACCCTTGCTCCGTGCATCCAGTGATGCGGATGGCAGCATGCCAATCGATCCAGTCAGCATCGCTGCTACATCCGACAATATGTCACCGAACATGTTTTTGGTCACCATGACATCAAATTGCTTCGGCTCACGTACCAGCTGCATGGCGGCGTTATCGACGTACATATGCGAAAGCTCAACTTCAGGATATTCTTCACCCACCTGGATGACCACCTCACGCCAGAGCTCAGACACTTCCAGCACGTTTGCCTTGTCCACTGAACAAAGCCGTTTATCACGCTTCATAGCGATATCGAAGGCAGAGTGTGCGATACGTTCAATCTCAGCCTCATTATAGACCAGTGTATTGAACCCTTCCCGCAACCCATTGTCCAGCCTGCGGATACCCCGTGGGGAACCAAAATAGATACCACCCGTCAGTTCACGCACAATCAAAATGTCCAGTCCTGAAACAATTTCAGGCTTCAAACTGGATGCACCGGTTAATGCCGGGTACATCAATGCCGGTCGCAGATTGGAAAACAACTCAAGCTCCGAGCGCAATCCCAGTAATGCTCTTTCGGGGCGTAAATCTCGCTCCAGTGACTCATATTGAGGCCCGCCTACCGCTCCCAGCAGAATTGCATCTGCCTGCCGGGCCATAGCCAGGGTAGCCTCAGGCAGAGGGTGGCCTGTCTCATCATAGGCTGCACCACCAACCGGAGCCTGAGAAATCGTAATATCAAGCCCGGACCTGTCACGCAGCAACTCCAGCACTCGCACTGCCTGCTCAACAATCTCAGGGCCTATGCCATCGCCTGGCAGGACCAGTATTTTTTTCGTCATTTACAAAAGCCTCATTTCTTTTTTTCCACACGGCCTCTCCCCGCTGTGTGTTGCGAAGATTCTATCTGTGCGAATGAATTCGCACCTACAATTAACACATGGGCACCCATATGACATACAACAAATTATCATAAGAAAATAATTGTAGGTCCGAATTCATTCGGACAAAATCGATTTAAATGCACCATCAATCAACATCCGTGAACAACCATGGCGTGATCTTGCGACGACTTTGCTCATAGGCACGAACATCTTCCACATGCTGCAAAGTTAAAGCGATGTCATCAAGCCCTTCCAACAGGCAGTGCTTGCGAAAACTATCGACATCAAACCTGATATTTTCGCCATCTGGTGTCGATATCACCTGATCTTGTAGATTGACAACAAGTTTGTAAGCTGGCCTTTGTTCAACTGCCATAAATAATTCATCAACTATTTTTACATTAAGAACGATTGGTAAGATACCGTTTTTAAAGCAGTTATTATAAAATATATCTGCAAAACTGGGTGCAATAATCACCCTGAACCCGTAGTCCTCCAACGCCCAGGGGGCATGCTCCCGCGATGAACCACAACCAAAATTTTCTCGCGCCAATAATATCCGGGCACCCTGATAACGAGCCTGATTAAGCACGAAGTCCTTATTCAATGGGCGCTTGCTATTGTCCTGCCCAGGCTCACCAATATCCAGATAACGCCATTCATCGAACAGATTAGGGCCGAAACCACTGCGTTTGATCGATTTCAGAAACTGCTTAGGGATGATCGCATCGGTATCGACATTCGCTCTATCCATGGGTGCAACAATGGCGTCTACCGTCGTAAATTTTTCCATATCAGTTCACCAGTGTTGTCGGGTCAATAAAATGTCCGGCAATAGCCGCCGCTGCGGCCATTGGCGGTGAAACAAGGTGTGTCCTGCCACCACGGCCCTGACGACCCTCAAAATTCCTGTTTGAGGTGGAGGCGCAGCGCTCGCCTGCTTCAAGCCGGTCTGCATTCATCGCCAGACACATTGAACAACCGGGATCTCGCCATTCAAAACCAGCTTCAGTAAACACCCTGTCCAGCCCTTCCTGTTCAGCCTGTGCCTTTACCAGGCCCGAGCCTGGCACCACCATCGCCAACTTGATGGTACTGGCAATGTTACGACCCCGGACGACTTCAGCGGCGGCACGTATATCCTCGATACGGGAATTGGTGCATGAGCCAATAAATATCTTATCCAGTGAAATATCTGAAATCGTCACACCAGGCTCCAGCCCCATATAGGTAAGGGCATTGATCATGCCTTCACGCTTCACAGGATCAGTCTCCTGCTGAGGATCAGGCACCCTGTCGTCTATCGACACGACCATTTCAGGTGATGTTCCCCAACTAACCCGCGGCCTGATGCCGGCGGCATTGAGCATGACTTCCTTATCAAATACTGCGTCCGCATCTGAATACAGGCCTCGCCAGCACGCCTCTGACTGTTTCCTGTATTCTTCATCGGGGGAATAGGGGCGCCCATGTACATAGTCGATAGTCCTGTCATCTACCGCGACCAGACCTGTCCGAGCACCGGCTTCAATCGTCATATTGCATAAGGTCATGCGGCCTTCCATAGTCAATGCACGAATAGCCGAACCGGCAAATTCAATTGCGTGTCCCGTACCACCTGCCGTGCCTATTTTCGCAATAATGGCAAGTGCGATATCCTTTGCAGTTACACCTGCTGGTAACTTACCCTCTACCGACACACGCATGTTCTTTGCCTTTTTCTGGATCAGACATTGTGTAGCCAGAACGTGTTCAACTTCTGATGTGCCAATGCCCATGGCCAAAGCAGCAAAGGCCCCGTGTGTAGAAGTGTGTGAATCACCACAGACAACCGTCATACCCGGCAAAGTGGCCCCCTGCTCCGGTCCGATAACATGAACTATGCCCTGACGCGGGTCATTCATAGCAAACTCGGTTATAGAGAAATCCACGCAATTTTGATCAAGTGTCTCCACCTGTAAGCGAGACACTGGGTCAACTATCCCTTTCTGCCGATCGGTAGTCGGTACATTATGGTCCGGAGTCGCCAGATTTGTAGCGGGGCGCCAAACCCTGCGGCCCGCTATGCGTAAGCCTTCAAAGGCCTGCGGTGATGTCACTTCATGAACCAGATGACGATCGATATATATTAAAGCAGTGTCATCTTCCTCACGAACTACATGACTATCCCACAACTTGTCATACAGGGTTTTGCCAGCCATCTGAATCTCTCCTACTTTCTACTGTTTAACTTGCAAGAAATTATGTCACAGGTTATAAATTACATAAATTCATCATTTTTATAATATCCATTCCATTTTGTAATGAATAAGATATCACGTTCAACAATAAATCACTGAGAAAATAATATGGATGAATCACAACTCAAGGCCTTCGTTGCCATTAATAAGCATGGTTCCTTTACCGCTGCAGCAAACAGCCTGCATCTTACCCAGCCGGCTATCAGCAAACGTATTGCCACACTGGAATTACAACTTGGCAGCCCATTATTCGACCGCATAGGAAGAACTGCTCGGTTGACGGATACAGGAGATAAATTGCTGCCATTAGCTGAAAAGATGCTTACATCTTTCAGTAATTTACGTAAAACAGCTGATAACATGAAATTCGAGATAAGCGGCAGGTTAAGCCTGGGCACCTCACACCATATAGGTCTGCACCGTCTACCGCCAGTATTACGCCAGTACACGAATCAATACCCGGAAGTCGAGCTGGCCCTGCATTTTGTGGACTCGGAAGACGGTGTCCAGGGGGTTGAGCGTGGCCTGCTGGAGATGGCCATCATCACATTACCCGCCAACACACCTAAATCACTCTCTGCAACCCAGGTCTGGGACGATCCACTGGCCCTTGTAGTCGGTAAAATGCATAAGCTGGCACGGAAAGATTCCATCGCTGTAGAAGAACTTGCAAAACACGAGGCGATACTGCCCGGCGTCAACACCTACACCCGGGTATTACTGGAGGAAAAGCTGGCATTAACGGGTTACAAACTGCATATCGGCCTGTCGACAAACTTCCTCGAAACCAACAAAATGATGGCCAGCATCGGCCTCGGCTGGACCATCATACCGGAATCCATGCTTGATGAAACAGTCGTCAAAATAGGCATTAAAAACATCGATCTTCGTCGAAAACTCGGTTATGTGACGCATAACGATATGACCTTGTCTAATGCTACGAAGGCGATGATTGACCTGTTGGATAGTATTTGAGGTTATTTTGTGTTGGTGCACGGTTGGTGTTGCCTTCTATACTTTTTTATTCTTTACTTGAATTGATCCGAGTTTTTCGCACTCAGACAACACATCCCGAAATCCCCGACTCGATCTGTGCTCGGCAAGCCTGAACGGGATACAAGGTCAAAAACTTGAATAGCACAATTTGGCACAAGAAAATGATGTTCAGTATATTTTTTCAATGTTGAATTGGCAGCCAGGAGCTGACATTCACAACACTGTTTGACCAAACCACAATTAGCAAAATCAGGCATTTGATTGTAGCCAGATTTCACAAGCTAATCAGTCTTCAGAACTGAAACTCCGGATGATATAGCCACCAGACTTCTCGTCATGCTCGAGGTCGAGTAGCTTTCGTGATTGCGCCTCCTCAAGCAGCTTGCCGAAGGTTTTGAAGCCGTGATATGCCTCGTTAAACCCCGGTTTGCGGCGTTTGAGGGCTTGCTTGATCATAGAGCCCCAGACCTTGTCTTGTTCACCGCGCTCCTGGAATAGGTCTTCGACCATCTCCATGACTAAATCGATGGCTTCCTGCTGCTTTTCCTCGTCTGACTGCTCAGCCGCTTTTGGTGATTTCCCTGATGCTGTTGTCTTCTTGGCCTTTTTCTGAGTTTTACGATGCTGTTTCTTTGTGCCACGCACGAGGTCGTCGTAGAAAATAAATTCATCGCAGTTCGCAATTAGCAAATCCGATGTCGCATTCTTAACACCTACGCCAATCACAACTTTATTGTTTTCACGCAGTTTGCTTACTAACGGCGAGAAGTCAGAGTCACCGCTAATAATGACGAATGTATCGACATGTTCCTTTGTGTAACAGAGGTCTAGAGCATCAACAACCATACGGATGTCGGCTGAGTTTTTACCTGATTGTCGGACGTGCGGAATCTCGATCAGTTCGAAGGCTGCCTCATGCATTGGCTTCTTAAACTCCTTGTACCGATCCCAATCGCAATAGGCTTTCTTGACTACGATATTGCCCTTGAGTAACAGACGCTCAAGGACTTTCTGTATATCAAATGCAGCGTATTTGGCATCACGCACTCCCAGTGCGACATTCTCAAAGTCGCAGAATAGAGCCAGGTTTTTAGTGTTGAGATTTAAACTCATGCTAGGCCATACCTTATGATTTATCACATAGTATCAGCTAATGTTGGAAACGGAGGACAAAAATACCCCACCAATAATATTTTTAAGCTCAAGAAACAATCTAAGCGGCTACTTCCGGCCATGACCCGACCTTCGGTAAACAAAGAAAAACCGCCCCATCAGGCGGTTAATCGAGTTTCTGCTTACGGCCAGGAGCGGAGATTCAAAGTTAACGCATCTAGAAGTGCCGCGCGTTTTTTTGCGCGTCCTTCCTGCTTGAATTGTTACTTGAATTCAACTTAAAGAGGAACAACTTTATTTGCACAGGGTCCTTTTTGCCCTTGGCCAACTTCAAATTCTACTGCTTGTCCATCATTGAGTGTTGCGTAACTGCCTCCACTTTGAATCTCTGAATGATGAACAAAAAGATCTTTCCCGCCATCTTCAGGTGTAATGAAACCAAATCCTTTATCGGCATTGAACCACTTAACTGTACCTTTACTCATTTTATTTACTCATAATTGTTGGTGAAAAATAAAAACTATATCCGAATTCACCGGTTCGAATATAAAGTGATAGGTTTCTACAGCGATTTAGACTGAATTGGTAATTTGCGGTAATAGGTCGAATCGGCCTAGTACCTGAAAATCAATGTTTCATTATACATAGATTCAGAAAGGGGTGGAATAGTGGATAACCTTTATTGTCCGGTGTGGTTGAAAGCGGCCAATTCAGCCTGTTAGTTTTAGACCTGGTATTTTGACCTACCCATCCCGTTCAGGCTTGCCGAGCATCGCAGAGAACCCAAAATGCCTTTTATTTTGGGCAAGCATGCGGGTGCGTTTTCTTCTGGTTACTCGCCAATAAAGGGCGAAAAACACAGATAAATTCAAGAAATCGAATAAAAAAGAATACCACAACTAAAAGGTAACACCAGCCGTGCGCCAGCACAAAAACTCAAAACAAATACACATCCGGCCAGTTGTCATTACCGGTATGGAAAGTCAGGCGAACTGCCGATTCTGCAGGTGCACCCACCTGCCACAGGAATATCTCATAATCGGCACTGTCATGCTCATGCCCATCTTTCCCACCCTTGCTGGCGCCAAATACCAGGTACTTCTCATTATTTGAAAGTTTAGGAAAATATTCGTGGCTGAATTCACCCGGTATATCCAGCCATTTAGTTGATTTTCCTGTCTTCGGATCATACAGGTAGAATGCATTTTTCATCTTGCCGCCATAACCCACATAGTAAAGATAACTCCCGTCCTTGCTCCAGGTAAGCTGACAACCGTCTGAAATTTCTCTGAGCTTTCCATACATATCAACAATTGCCGCCATGCGCTGACCATAGCGCAGCGTCACGGCCATTTTATTGCTATACGCATTGAACCCTGGTGTGGTCAATGCTGCGTTCTTTTTGACGTCACCGTTGCCGCTGGTGAAAAGAATGCGCTCTTTACCTGTCTCAATATCAATCTCAGCCAGGTTCATGACATTGCGCTGAAAATACACCTTTTTTCCATCGATAGACCAGGTAGGCGTATTGGCATTTTTTGCCAACTCCCGTTCTTTCCCTGTTTTGAGATCGAGCAGAATCACGTCCCACAGCTCCATGTTACGTTGCGACACCCAGGGCTTTTGCGAGCGGGAAAAAACAATATATCTTCCATCTGGAGAGATTCGAGGAAAATACTCGGTATAAGGATTCGTGGTCAAACGTGTAATTTTTCTTCCCGGCAAGTCCATCTTAAGTATGTCATGATTACCAAAGCGATTTGAGCTCCAGACAATAAATCCAGTTGGCAATTCTGCTGCCTCGGCCACCTTCTCCATCATGATAGAAATACCCGCAGGCGGCGGAGTAAGACGACCTTGCTTAAGCTGCCAACGCATATAACCCGCGATTGCCACAGCAACAAGCAGAAGGCCCAAAATAGCAACAAATACAGTACGCTTCCTAATCATAATCAGCCACCTTCATCTTCCGTCTTTCCTCTTTAACCTTTCCTCTTATCTTTTCCAGTAACCAGAAAAAATCCCATCAACCCAAGACCTCCCAGAGTATAATCAACCACCTGGCTGATCAGATGGATAACAAACATCACCATTAAAATATCTGCCGCTGCAAAACCCAGTACAGAAAAGGCCAGCATCCCGCCTCCTTCATAGGTACCGAAACTCATAAATGTGGGCAAGGGTAAACTGGCTGCCGCCTCGGCTGAGATGAATGCCGGCAATACCTGCCACCATGGCAGCAAAGCAAATTCATTAAAACTAACCATGGTGACAGCAATAAATAAAATATACAGCCCACCGTATTTCAATATACGGATAGCAAGCGACTGGGATAGCGTAAGCGATAATATTTCGCGTTGTTGTACGCGTCTGATAGACATGCCCACTTCCAGCAGAAATTTTCCGAAACGTTGCAGTATCTTTATCCGCGTAAAATCCATAAGGCGCGAAAACCACTGGCTAAGTGGTACAGCAGAAAAAATTATAAGAACTGATATAAGCACAATAAGTGATGTTGCCACCAGAGCATTACCAACAGAAATTTCGAACTGACTGGTAGAAACCATAGCTCCCAGTACGATGGCAATCAGAATAACTGCCAGTGCCAGTATGTCCAGCACGATACTAATAAACAGCGTCGACAGACATGCTGGAACCGGAATGTAGTAACCACGGTTCAGCATCAGTATATAGCTGACTTCGCCAATTCGTGCTGGCACCATATCAACAAACATATTTCGGGCCAGTGTTATCAGGAACATATAGGACGTCCCAGGGATCGTGTTAATTCCATCAGCCTTAAGCAAGGATCGATATCGCAGTGCTCTGAATAAGGTTTGTAGAATACTGGTAATAATATATATGGAAACCAGCCACCATACAGTGTCACGTAAAACATTTTTAAACAAGGTTACATCTTCAGTCTGGTTTCCCGAAGAAACCAGCCACCATAGAAGGTATAAGATCAAAACAGAGGCACCCATCGACACTAGAATATGCCACCTCCATGAGTGACCACTTAGAGCGGCTGCGTTGCGACGATTGGAATTCTGCAAATTACCCCATTTCCTGATTCTGGATCTGCCGGTAATCTTACCTTAATTTGATTTAGAAAAATCGTCAATCAACCCTTGATAATGGCATATATAAGTTTAGACTTAACTGAAAGCAACCGACAACTGACAAAAATGACTTTCAGGCAATATATCCATCATCTGGCGAAGAAAATCGGACTGCATCAGATACCTGTTGTTCTGGATGCCACCGAAATCAGATATTTTCTTTCAGAGGATGCGGTACATCATGATTTTGTGACGGCGCTGGTACGAGATATATACAAAAAAAGTTTGTGTGGTCACCTTGATGCTGTCATCGATAACAAAAAGACCCTGAGTCTGTTGGGGATGGTTCGTGCTGCGCTGCTGGCCGAGAACAACACCGACATCTGCAGAGTACGATTAATGAATCAATTTTGTGAAATTTCGAGTGAAATCCTGACCGGTGAATATCAACAGGAATCTGTAGCCGACTCCGCACCGGAAGAACTGCCGGAAAGAGTGGCATTGACGGAATAGATTTTTGTAGGTTCGAATTTATTCGCACAGTGTTGTCCGAATGAATTCGAACCTGCAAACGTTCCTGATCTTGCTTTTTGGGTAATTAAGTAGTTAATTCAGCAATACTGGTTTTTCCGTCTCCTGTACGGTGTAATTCGTCTCGGCCAACCTGAAATCCACACCCCATTCTGAAGCATCTAGAGCATCAGCGAACAACTTGCTAATTGAATGCAGTAACTGCCGTTGTAAAGCAAGATCGATCCCTTGCCCCTGCTCAGGATACATGCACAACATCGGATTGCCATCAGCAGTTTGCTTAACCGTTAATTTGCTCAACAAAACCGGCGTGTTACCCAACGGTAGATTCTTCGGCTGTGTTTGAAAGGTCTTAGCAAAATCGGCTTTTGCAAGGGCCTCATCATGTTGAAATGACATGACAGCCTTCAGTACTTCCTCTTCTTTATACTCCTGGATATCTTCAGAAGACCTCAATAGCTTCATCAAGGATGTGGAAAGTATTTTTGCATAACGCCGGGTGATCCAGAAACGAAATTCAGATGAATCTTCGGTATTCAGACGGAGCACAATACGATCCTCGACAGGTACGTAACGTATTTGTATTTGATTGATGCGTGACATGACAATCTCCCTACACAAGCTAATATGGATTATGCCGATACTATAGTTTCACCGCTACCTAATTATGATTAAAGATCAAGGATTTAGGATAAAAGATTAAACCAGCTTCATTTCCCCTTTCACTATTGGAACCAGGATCTGGGGGCCTGGAACTTGAAACTTACATAACAATCCCTTAAAGTCTCTCACCCTCAGGATTTCTGCTGGATGTCATCCAGTGGAATGAAATGGGAAGCCGGTGCAATTCCGGCGCTGCCCCCGCAACGGTAAGTGAGGGAGGTCTTCTAAATAGCCACTGCGCTTTATACGCGTGGGAAGGCAGAAGACTTCAATGCTCACAAGCCCGGAGACCGACCTGAGATATCAACCCCGATAAGTCAATAAGCTGTCTTACGGGAAAAACTTTCACTTCTTCAAGTGTACGGCGGGTACACTAAGGACACAAAATGCAAAATAATACCCGTATTGCAGCGATTGCTGCGTCTCTTTCTACTTTACTAGTTGTTTTACCCACTGCCTCGTTAGCCGATCAGATTCAAACGGCCGCTGATGATATTTCTGACAATAGGGTCATTGTTACTGCAACGCGTACTGCCACCAATATTGACCAGGTACTGGCAACGAGTATGCTCATCACCCGTAAAGAAATACGAGAAAGCCAGGCCCTGTCAATCGCCGAGATCCTGCGAACCCGGACAGGCATCGATATTGCCAGCAACGGCGGCCCCGGTCAGACTACATCGGTCTTTATTCGTGGTGCTGAAAGTGACCATACTCTGGTCATGATCGATGGGGTAAAGATGAACCCCGGCACGATCGGTGTGGCAGGCATACAAAACATACCACTGAATATGGTAGACCACATAGAAGTCATCATGGGTCCACGCTCGACACTGTATGGCTCTGATGCTCTGGGCGGTGTCATTCAGATATTCACCCGTCGAGGTAAGACAACTCAGGCAGGCTTACGCTTCGGTAGCTTCAACACGCAGGAGCTTTCTGCCAGTTACCACCGCAAGGATAATGACCGGCGTATAGGTATCGATTTATCCAGCACCCGAACTGACGGTTTTCCTGCACGCACGGATGCTAACGGTGACAGCCCATATAAAAATGACAGCATCAATTTTAAGCTAGGTAGCACCTTTGGCAATACAGACCTTGATTTTCAGTTTCTGGGGAGTCGTGGACGAACCGATTATTATAATTTCTTCCTGGCACCTGTCGCACAGGACTATTCAAACACCGTTTCTTCCTTAATCGCTAAAATAAATGCCTCGGAAACATGGGTAAGCAAGATTAAAGTAAGTTTTTTCGAAGACGAAATCAAACAAAGGCAGTCAACGGATTTTTTGAAAACCAAACGCTATGAACTGGACTGGCAGAATGACATCGCCATCGGTTCCGCAAACCTTCTCACTGCAGGCATACAGGGCTATCGGGAAAATGCCCTATCTCTGTCCTTTGGCAGTGGCTTTGATGAAGATATCGGCACCCTCGGGCTTTATGCACAGGATCAGTTCGAGTCTGGTGCCAATCAACTTACCGCTGGCCTGCGCTACACCGATTACAGTTCATTTGCTGGCAAAACAACGGGAGAACTAAGCTATGGCTACCAGACAAGCCGGTCAACAAAACTGATTGCATCCTTTGCCACTGGTTTCCGTGCACCGAGCAGCACAGACAGATTTGGCTTCGGTGGCAACCCGGATCTGAAGCCTGAGACATCCAAAAGCCTTGAGCTAAGTGTCCGCTTCAATCCAGCCACTGTCCATCGTGGACGAATCAGCATGTACCAGAATGAAATTGACAATCTGATCAACTATGTTGACCCAGATGGCTTTGGCGGCCCGGTGCCCGGACGGAATGAAAATATTGATAAGACCCGCACCCGCGGTATCGAGCTCTCCTATTCATTCAACAAAGGGCCATACGTGGTCGATGCAGGTGTTACCTACCAGGATCCTAAAGACTTATCTACAGGCAGGCAACTGGCCCGGCGTGCAAAAGAAAAATATAACATAACCGGCCGTTATGTTGGCAGTGACTATTCTGTTAGTACCGAGTTAAGCTATACTGGTAAGCGCCCTGATTCAGCCTTCAGCAATATCATGCTAGGTGCCTATACCCTGCTCAATATATCAGCAACGAAATCCTTTTCAAAACTGATTAATGTCGGTATCCGCCTGGAAAACATCACAGACGAGGATTATCAGCTTGCAGAAGGGTTCAATACCGCCGGCCGCTCAATATTCCTGGATTTACGCTACATTAACAGGCGTTAGATGCAATACGGCCACTCCATAAGAAACAGCAGTAGCAAGTTCTTATTGGGGTGGTTTGTGCTTGCCTCAGCACTTGCCCACGTTCTTTTCATCACCTTAGTAGACAACAAGGCTGAACAAACCGTGTATGTAAACCTGTCGGCGCCACTACAGATAACAGTCATTTCATCTCGGCCCGCAGCAAAGCCCCTCGCACAAACAACACCACAGAGAACAGAGCGCGTAGTAAAAACTGTTCCTCTACTAAAAAAACCACCCAAACAGATAGCAAAAGCAGCTACCTTGCCTGAAAAAAGTCCAGTGCATTATCCTGATAGCACGAGCAAGACTAAAATCATCACAGAGACACCAACAACGGCACCAGAGGCTATCAGTGTAAAAAATGTACCATTGAACCATCTCCGCCAGCAGCTCAAACAGGCCATCAAGGCAAGATTCACCTACCCACGCATGGCAAGACGAATGGGCTGGGAAGGGCTTGTTGGTATATCATTACATATAGAAGATGACGGCTCGTTGAATCAGGTACAAATCGCCCGCTCATCCGGTCATAAAATACTGGACGAAAACGCAAGAAAAACGATAGAAAATATTGGCCGTATTCAGATCGCATCAAGCTTTTCAATACATGCGACTAGCACAGAAATTGAAGTGTTGTACAGGTTGACAGATTAATAAACCGCCCATGGGATATAGACTCTCAAAAATCTACACACGTACCGGCGATGACGGCACGACAGGTCTCAGCGATGGCTCTCGAATAGATAAAGATTCCTTGCGAATCACCACCATTGGTAGCATCGATGAATTAAATAGTCTGATCGGGGTAATTCGTAGTGAAGAAATTGATCAGGAGAGCCGTAAGCTACTGACAGAAATTCAGCACCATCTGTTCGATATAGGAGGCGAGTTGAGCATGCCTGATCAGCGACTGATGACAGCAGAATCTATCACATGGCTTGAGCAACAACTGGACGGTATAAATGCCGAACTCGATCCACTTGAGGACTTCATCCTGCCCGGCGGCTGTAAATCAGCAGCTATTTGTCATGTAACCCGTAGCGTATGTCGGCGCGCAGAGCGTGATGTTGTTAGCCTTTCGCGCGGTGGAGATGTATCGTCAGTTATTCCAGGCTACCTGAACAGGCTTTCAGATTTATTATTTGTCCTTGCCCGACATCTCAACAAATCAGATAATCAGCCAGATATTCTCTGGCAGCATAATAAGAAAAATAGCACTGTAACTTGAAACTTCAATTTTCTCCCTGTACAGCCTGACAAACCTTCTCTACCGCATCCAGCAAACGCGGCGTCTGGCGGAATGCGGCATCTTCATCAAAACTGACAATTTCTGCCATATTGCCATCTTTGATCTTATAAAAAGATTTTCGCGCAGCCAGCTCCAGATTATTATCTGCAACACTATTTCTCAATAAAACAAATTCTACGTCCCTGCTAATAATTGATTCCAGATCGACAAGAATTGCTGCTTTGTCTTCATCGGCATATATATTCTCCAGGTTGCAAAGACCGAGGCCTGCCCCGAACGAATGACGATTACTTAGAGCCATCAAAGGTTGCGATGATATCTCAATAACGAATCGATGAGCAGGAAGGGTTCTGTATTTCTCAAAAATCTGTTTCCGATGTCTATTGAATTCTGAAATCATCCTTGAAGATCGTTGCTGCTGGCCCAATAGCTCACCAAGAATATTTATCGACTCTGGTATATCTTCCAGTGACTCACTTTTTATACTGACTACCCGTAAACCCAGTTTCTTTAGACTAGCAATATCTGATTCACGCGTACCGCCCTGCCAGGCCAGAATAAGATCAGGCTTAATAGAGAGAATACGTTCAATATCCAGACCAGTTGCTCCACCTATACGCTGAATCTTCTTCACCTGATGCGGGAAGTCACTGTACTCGGCCACTCCCAGTAATTGATCTCCTGCTCCCAGAAGATAGACAATTTCCGCAAGATGCGGCGACAGGGTAATAATACGTTGTGGCGAAGATTCTGCAGCCTGCACAGGGATTGTGCTGAACATGACAAGGAGCAACACTAGCCTTATTGAAATTCTTTTATCAGACATAATTGAAGATTTTATTCAAAAAGGAGAGCTAATAGTCTTTGCCCATCAGAAACTTTATACGGCTGACATAATGCCGCGTTTGTGAAGGTACACGATGCTTTATATCCTCCCAGCCCCCTGCTTTACCTGTTTGTTTTTTTGTCTTTTTGAGAACACGTGAAATCTTGCTATGTCCCGCATTGTAACTGGCAAATGCCATATAGAGATTGCTCTCAGATGTTGTCCTCTCCAGCCTCTTTAGCCAGCGTTTATACAAAATGCGATCGTAAAAGATCCCCGTCGCAATATTCCAGCGAGGGTCTTTAAGTGTGCCTGCTGATAGATATGGACTTTTTTTATGAATATCCGCATAAGTGCTGGGTAGAATCTGCATAATCCCGATGGCCCCCATACTACTACGAACTTTATTTCGCAGTCCTGATTCAGCTATTCCCTGAGACTTGAACCAGAGCCAGTCGAAGCCTGGCCCGAAATAGCGTTTAGAGTATTTGCGAAAATGCGTATCGTATTTTGTCGTCCAGACTTTCGAATTAATATCGTGTCGCTTGCGGCTGACCCCAGCCAGGGCAATACCGGGTATTAGCACAACGAGAACCAGGGCAGTCAATTTGCTGCCACCAGGCATCAGTTAAGCCCGAGCCCAATTACCAGCCCCAGTGCAATACCTATACCGATAAACATCCCCATGACCATCAGTCCGACCGCGATGTTACCGCTCTTTAGCTCAGTGCCAATATTGAAATTGACGGTACTGTTAAACAGCTTGCAACCTAGCCACATAAAACCAAGTGTGATAAACCCACCTATGACGGCATACAGGAAATTTAGTACGAGTGGATCCATTATTAAAGACCTTTATCAGTAAAAAAGTTATCAGACGATAGATATGGGATTATGGTAAAGCATAGTCGGGGAAGATAAAAGTTGAAAGTTCCCCAGGACTAAAGACTAAACGACTAAAGAAGGAAGATCAGCAACATTCGACAATAAAACTAATTACGTAACACGTATTACACCTTGCTGAGCTTATCCTGGTAGTGTTTCCAGTCAAAACAGGGGCCGGGATCAGTCTTCCTTTCTGGGGCGATATCCGAATGGCCATAAATGTTTTCATCTGTCAGTAGCGGGATCACATCAACAAGTAAGCGACTCAATTCGGTCAGTGCAATATACTGGGCCTCCTCAAAGGCATCATCATCACAGCCTTCAAGCTCGATGCCGATGGAAAAGTCATTTACCGCATCCCTGCCCAGACAGCTGGAAACCCCGGCATGCCAGGCCCGTTGATGCACTGGCACTAGCTGCACCAGTTCCCCGCTGCGAAGAATAAAAAAGTGTGACGAAACATTCAGCTCGGCAATTTCAGTAAAACAGGGGTGGTCATCAACTGCAAGTTGATTGCAGAAGAATTGCTCTACATAGCTGCCTTCATACTCGCCTGGAGGCAAGCTGATGGCATGGATAATCAATACTTCAATTTCCACACCCGGAGGACGTGCATCGAAATTAGGCGAAAACACCTGTCGTGCTGACCCGACTAGCCCGGTTTCTGGATCATAGTCGGTTCTTGAAAGATATGTTTTTTGCGATTCCTTAGCCATTTCATTGTTCTCAGACTCTGACCATTCAAATGATATGTGAAATCGCCTACAATGCGAAGCCGCTATCTGCGTATGCCCCGGTAGCTCAGCTGGATAGAGCAGCCGCCTCCTAAGCGGCAGGTCGGACGTTCGAATCGTCTCCGGGGCACCATATTTACAATGGCTTACGTACTTTTTGCACTTACTCCATTCCCTCAAGGACTTACAGGGTTAGGTGTTGTCTTTTGCCCCATGCAAGCTGCCGTATATAAAAATATTTCAGATCAAAACTTCCAGCCCTTTCCTATCTAACAGATTGAGAAGTTTCAGTGATGGCCCACTTGGGTGCCTGGCACCCGTCTCCCACTGCCTTATTGTCGAAGGACTGGTATTAAGGATTGATGCAAACACCGTTTGGCTTAACTTATTTCGATTGCGCAATTCACGAATACTCTTACTGGAATATTCTGGAATAGATTCAAGGCAAAGTGCATCATATTGTTGCATACGACGCAGGTCGATGAAGCCTGCATCATGCAGATCTGCTGCAGTTTCATGCACTGCATCCAATATTTTGCTGTTAGACTTAATCCTGCTTGTCATGACAAATCTCCTGTAATGCACCACTAGAAACATGATTGTCTAGTTGGCTTGAGTTAAGTTTCAATAGATCAATAGCGATATCCTGTAAAGCCTCAAGCTCCTTCTTATTGATATTGGAACGGTCACTCTTCTCGAATCCGTAAACAAAAAACCACCGATTTTTCCTGTTTGTCGCTATCAGGGTACGGCTACTTCCACTTTTTCCTCTGCCAGGTAAAGCAATTCGTTTTTTAAGTATGTTGCCACCCAGATCAGCATCGAACAGTCCAGCTTCCATTTCAGATACGGCCGTACAGAGGGCCTTGTCAGTTAAACTTATCTTTCGCATCCAGCGAAAGAAATTCCGTGTTTTAAAAACTCTTTGCATGGCCTTACTATAACACTATGTATTATAGATTCCCATTTGAGGATATTCAATTCGCAGATTTATAGAACGTGACCAAAACGTGACGCAAAACTGCCTACTGAATTGGTCACCACCCTGCTCCAAGTATGTAAACACCGGGTTTGCGGGCATCTGGTGTTATAGATTTTGGATAAAGCCTTGAACCAGAGAAGCGGCGGGTCGGTCGCTGGCTTTTCCTCCTGCAGCACCTTACTCCATTTATAGTTTATACGGACATTTTTCCTACATTTCTTCTGTGAACGTGACAAACCGAATGGTCACAAAGAGCTATGCCGCTGCATGCTTGTTATTAAGTGATGAAAGCTTATCAAGCGTATCAGGATACTGGCGTACCATCATGATTAATGCGGCCGCTTGAGCATTAGGTTTTGCTCTTCCCTGCTCCCAGTTTTCAAGTGTGCGAATAGAAACTCGAATACGGCGAGCGAAAACTGCACGTGATACATGTAACTGCTCTCGCGTTTCCCGGATCAATTCAGCATCAATTTGTAATGGCGGAAGATCATCCACTTCATGTGTACGCAGGGTTATTTTACCCGCGCGTTCATGCTGCATAGACTCAACGCCATCCATCAATTCATCAAATAATTTACGCTTCTTAGCCATTACTTTTTTCTCCTGGCTGCCAGCTCCATCTGAATCGCCTGTTTCAATCGCTTCTTTTCTTCAGGGGTTAAATCACTTATTTCATCTTTATCATACAGCGTGAAAAACCATATCTGGTGATCTGTTGTCAGGTGATAGTAAATCACCCTGAGACCACCTCGCTTGCCTTTACCTCGTTTGGGATCTTTCCAACGAACTTTACGAAAACCACCTGTACCGGGCATCAGATCACCCTGTTGAGGGTTTTCTAATAAGACTAGCTGCAAAGCTCTGTATTCCTGATCGTCTAAATATTCCGGTAATAGGCGTGTAAATAAGGGTGTTTCGATGAAGACCAGTTTCATCGTATTAAGTATACGTTACTTGCGTATATTTTCAACTGTTGGTGAGATAACTAAATATTCTCGACTCAGCAAAAACTTTTCCTGCTTATGTTGGCATTAAAGTGAACATGACCAAAACGTGACACAAATCTGTCACTTCCAGTCCATTCCTGTCACTTCCAGTCACGTTAGCGCGGGGCGTTGCGTGATAACTTATTGATTTAATTGACTGTAAAAATCATCCTCGTGCCTCCTAAGCGGCAGGTCGGACGTTCGAATCGTCTCCGGGGCACCATATATTTCTATATAACCCTGGCCATTATTACTCTTCTCCTGAATCTCTGATCAGGAGAAGTCGTGAGAGGATGCTATTCGGGGTGATAGTGTGGAGTTCGTTCTGCCCTTATGATTTATTCTGCCCCTCCCACCCTCTCATCTATGCCATCTTGAATCAGGCCTGCCAATAGCATGCTTCACTATATACTTTTCATGTTTGAACGCGTTAACCTGTGCAGACTATGGCTGAAATCGAAAATTATATCCGTTGGTTTGAAAAACTGGGTATAGAAGATATCCCGCTGGTTGGTGGAAAGAATGCCTCCCTCGGTGAAATGTACCGCGAACTGACCCCCCAGGGCGTGAAAATACCCAATGGTTTTGCCATTACCGCCGATGCCTACCGCTATATGCTCGATAAGGCCGGGGCATGGGATGCCCTGTATGAGGCATTAGATGGACTCGATGCCAGCGATGTAAATGACCTGGCACGACGTGGCGCAAAAGCACGAGATATTATTTATGGTGCAACATTACCTGAAAATTTACGTGAACAAATTCTAACTGCATTTAATGGCCTAAAAAAACAATACCCGGGTAATATCAGCGTTGCTGTGCGTAGCTCTGCCACCGCGGAAGATTTGCCTAATGCCAGCTTTGCCGGGCAGCAGGACACCTACCTTAATATTGAAAGTGAAGAGCAATTGCTGGATGCCTGCCGCCGTTGTTTTGCCAGCCTGTTTACTGATCGTGCGATTCATTACCGTATCGATCAGGGCTTCGAGCATTTCAAAGTCGCGCTGTCGATTGGTGTTATGAAGATGGTGCGTTCTGACCTTGCTGCCAGTGGTGTCATGTTTTCCCTTGATACCGAAACCGGTTTTCGTGATGTGGTGTTTATTTCCGGAGCTTACGGACTGGGTGAAAATGTAGTGCAGGGTGCGGTAGACCCCGATGAGTTTTATGTACATAAACCTACTTTTAAACAGGGCCATCGGGCTGTGTTACGCCACACTTTGGGGTCAAAAAAGATTCAGATGCAATATGCTACCGGCCGCACCCGCGAAGCCACGCAGAATGTACCAACACCTAAAGAAGACCAGCAACAATTCTGTATCGATGATAAGGATGTTTTAACCCTGGCTGATTACGCCATTAAAGTAGAAAACCATTACAGTAATAAAGTGGGCCATAACAAACCCATGGATATGGAATGGGCAAAAGATGGAATTGATGGCGAACTATATATGGTTCAGGCACGCCCTGAGACCGTTGAGTCACAAATATCAGGCACCACTCTCGAAATATTCCATCTAAAGGAAACCGGCGAAACCCTCGCCCATGGCAATGCGGTAGGCGCACGTATCGCAAGTGGTCGCGCACGGCTGATTCGCGATATTAGGCAGCTCGATGAATTCCAGCCCGGCGACGTCCTGGTAGCAGACACTACTACGCCAGACTGGGAACCGGTGATGAAAATTTCTGCCGCCATTGTCACTAATCGAGGCGGGCGCACCTGCCATGCCGCAATTATCGCACGAGAACTGGGGATTCCAGCCATCGTCGGTTGTGATAATGCCACCACAGTAATACCGGATAACGAAGCCATTACAGTAGATTGCTCACAGGGCGACCGAGGACGTGTTTATCGCGGTGCGCTGGACTTTGAAAAAGAGACCACCGATCTGGGCACACTGATACGCCCTGCTACTGAGATCATGATTAATTTGGCTAACCCGGACATCGCTTTCAAAACCTCCTTTCTGCCCAATGATGGCATCGGATTAGCGCGTATGGAATTCATTATCAACGAATCCATCAAAGCACACCCAATGGCCTTATTGCATCCAGAACGGGTGCGCGATTCGGCTCAGCGCCAACAACTCGATACATTAAGTCTCGGCTATGACAGCCCGACTGATTTTTTTGTGAAACAGCTGTCAGAAGGTGTCGGCACCATTGCTGCAGCCTTCTGGCCCAAGCCGGTGGTGGTACGCATGTCAGATTTTAAATCCAACGAATATGCATCTCTGCTGGGTGGGCAATACTTTGAACCCACTGAAGACAACCCCATGCTTGGCTTTCGCGGAGCATCCCGGTATACACACCCTGATTATGCCGAGGGTTTTGCGCTGGAATGTGCCGCCATGAAGCGCGTGCGTGAAGACATGGGACTGACCAATGTTATATTAATGATCCCCTTCTGCCGGACAATTGCAGAGGGCAAACGGGTACTGGAGGCAATGGCCATGAATGGACTTAAACAGGGTAAAAATGCTTTACAGGTTTATGTCATGTGCGAGATTCCTAACAATGTGATGCAAATTGATGCCTTTGCACAATTATTCGATGGTTTTTCAATTGGCTCCAACGACCTCACCCAACTCACCCTGGGTGTCGACCGTGATTCAGAAATCGTTGCCTTTGATTTCGATGAGCGTGACCCTGGCGTTAAAGAAATGATTCGTCTGGCAGTAGAAGGCGCACGGCGTAATGAACGTCATTCTGGACTGTGTGGACAGGCGCCTTCAGATTATCCTGAAATGGCGGAGTATCTGGTTGAAATCGGTATCGACTCAATCAGCCTCAACCCGGACACGATACTCAGCACAACCAGGCATATATTAGAAATTGAAAAACAGCTCGGTCGTACCAGGGCCTGAGTTCTATGCCTACCTTCCTGCCGCGTTCGTTACCACCAGGTCTGGAAGCCCTCACTGATCTGGCACTGAACCTGCACTGGACATGGAGCCATGGTAGCGACGCGCTCTGGAAAATGCTGGATCAAGCAGGCTGGGAACACACGGAAAACCCATGGATGCTATTACAAAATGCATCTTCACAACGCCTGCAACAACTCGCCAAGGATACCCCATTTTGTAAAGAGCTGGAACGCCTGAACGCGGAACATGCTGCCTATCAGGCAGACCGTGGCTGGTATGGCGAAGCTCAGGAAAATGTCAATATCGGTCAACTTGCCTATTTCAGCATGGAGTTTGGCCTTGGTGAGGCCTTACCCATTTATGCCGGTGGCCTTGGTATTCTAGCCGGTGATTACCTCAAGACCTCTAGTGATCTGGGCTTACCCACCGTTGGAGTCGGACTGCTCTATCAGGAAGGCTACTTCCGTCAAATGATCGACGCCGATGGCGAGCAGCTGGCCATCTACCCGTATAACGAACCGTCTACCCTGCCCATTCAACCAGTACGTTTAGCAAACGGTGAATGGTTGCACATACCCCTGAAGCTGCCAGGTCGACAATTAATGCTGCGCGCCTGGCAGGTCAGTGTTGGCCGTGTTCAGTTGTATTTACTCGATAGCAATGACCCGCTTAACAGCCCACGTGACCGCGGCATCACCAATAAGTTGTATGGGGGCGGTAAAGAACTGCGTTTTCTACAGGAGATGGTACTGGGTATAGGGGGTTGGCGGCTACTGGAAGCCATGGGTAATAATATATCGGTGTGTCACTTAAACGAAGGTCATGCCGCTTTTGTTATTCTGGAACGCGCCCGCCATTGTATGGAGCATAACAAACTTTCATTTGATGAAGCCCTGTGGATGACACGCGCTGGCAATATCTTTACCACACATACGCCGGTTGAAGCTGGCTTCGATACGTTTCCAGCACAATTCATCGATAAATATTTCCCGATATTTCATGCCTTTCTAATCCGTACTGGTCTTTCCCTGCAACAACTGCTGGCACTGGGTCGTAAAAATGCCGACGATCCGACCGAAGCATTTAATATGGCTTACTTAGCCATGCGGGGTTGTGCGCGCAGTAATGCTGTGAGTCGATTGCATGGCGAAGTAAGTCGGCAATTATTCAGTTCATTGTTTCCTTATTGGCCAATTTCCGAAGTCCCTGTCGGTCATGTCACCAATGGTGTACATATGCCATCGTGGGATTCATCCTGGGCAGACCAGCTATGGACAGAAACCTGTGGCAAACAGCGCTGGCTTGGCAGTACGGAATCTCTTCACCAGACGATTCAGTCAATTGATGATTCAACCTTATGGAGATTGCGCGCCAATGAACGGGAAGACCTCATTCACTACGCCCGCCAGCGTCTAGCTTTGCAACTGGGCCAGGTGGGTGCAACACCGAAGCGGGTAGAGAGTGCCTCGCAAACGCTCGACCCTAATGTCCTGACACTGGGTTTTGCGCGTCGTTTTGCCACCTATAAACGGCCTAATTTATTACTGCATGACAAGACACGACTGAAACGATTATTAAGAGATAAGAATAAACCGGTGCAATTAATTATTGCAGGTAAAGCCCACCCTGACGATGCTGAAAGCCAACGCATGATTCAAGAATGGATTCTGTTCGTCAATCAGCCCGATATAAGAGGTCATGTGGTATTTCTGGAAGATTACGATATCGCACTTGCGCAACATCTGGTGCAGGGTATCGACGTCTGGATCAATACCCCCCGCCGTCCATGGGAAGCTTGTGGTACCAGCGGCATGAAAATTCTTGCCAATGGTGGGCTTAACCTGTCAGAACTGGATGGCTGGTGGGCTGAAGCCTGCACTTGCAATGTTGGCTGGTCAATTGGTGATGGTAAGGAACACGATGCAGACCCAGATTGGGATGTGACTGAAGCAGAACAGCTCTATCAGAGACTGGAAAATGAAATCATTCCCCTGTTCTATGCACGCGATACGCAGGGTCTACCCCGTGACTGGTTAAATCTCATCCGTAACAGTATGATGAAACTTGCCCCTCAGTTTAGTAGCAACCGGATGGTTCGAGAATATGTCGAACAATTCTATTATCCTGCTGCAACAGACTATAAAAATAGATGCGCTAATCAGGGGCGACTGGCAAAACAACTTCATAATTGGCACGACACTTTGACATTACATTGGGATCAGATTCACTTTGGTAATGTCGATGCACAAAAAATAAATAATGGCTGGTCGTTTCAGGTACAGGTCTACCTGGGCGAGATTCTGCCCGATCAAATCCAGGTTGAACTCTATGCAGAAGGCATTGAAGATAACAATCCTTTAGTGATTAAATGCCATTTCAAAGAAAAAATTACCGGCGCGATACATGGCTGCGCTTACCAGGTAGATATAGAAACCACACGCCTTGCTACCGATTTCACGGCACGTGTCATTCCTCATAACATAGAGGTACAGGTACCGGCCGAGGCCAACTTGATCGTCTGGCAGCGCTGATCGGCAACGGTCAATTCATTCGCGCAGCAGCGCTACGGTATGTGCATATTGTGCGAATGAATTCGCAGCTACGGAAACATTTGCAGCTTAAGGGGCCTGCTCTAACCACTATGATTTCACAATGAGCACGTCACAGGGAGCTTTATGTAGCACAAAATTACTGACCGAACCCAACAGGCGCTCAATACCATGCAGACCATGAGAACCCATGACAATTAGATCGCTATTTTTCTCATTTGCCCATGAGGTGATCGACCTTTTAGGGTTTCCCCATTGTGTTTCGAGCTCGATATCCTTGCCCAGCTTATTACGTTCGGCAAATTTGCGCATTTGTTCGTAGGCCTGAGCCATAAGGGTGTCTTTATGTAGATAAATATCCGTAACCAGGGGGTCAACATCTTCAGCATAATACGTGAAATCATCAATAACATGTAACACATGAAGATTGACTCCATACTGCTCGGATATTTGCAGTGCACGTTTAGCTGCCGCATCTGAATGCACTGAAAAATCTGTGGGTAACAATATATTTTTATATGGCTGTATTGCTATTGAAGACTCATTGACCTGTGGTCTTTCTCTAAGCCAGTCCCAGGCAGTATCAGTTTCATTCTTATCAAAGAATCGTATTTCAGAATGACTAAAGAAATTAGCAAAACCAATGGCAGCATGTACCAATGGTTTGTCAGCAATGATTGCAATACGCTTAAAGTCACGGTCGTGCTGTTGGCCAAAACGAAAATCATCCCAGGCTGCCTGTGCATCCCAACTCTTAAAAGCCTGTAATTCAATATATAAAGATAGTTTGCCTGTTCTACGAATCGTCTCTTCCAGAGTCGAAAGAAATTGTCTGTAGTCAGCATCAGTAAGCTTTACCGTGGCCTTAAATGCGAGGATATTTTTATCGTTTACAGGTAGTATTTCAAGCATCTGAGTTTCTCCACATGTCACAAAATGATTAACTTCGGTTACAGTAATCCACTATGTCACAGCACCCTATCACCTGTGTTACATCATGATTAAGATAATTAGAATATATTCGACCTGTCACAAATATCAGCCGGGAGCGGTGCATGACCCAAAATACTGATGATTACAACCAATAAACTGTTACTGAAACCCTGAGAGGGTTTGAAGTTATAGCTGAAAATGGACTGAGTAAAGCCGAGGCCGACCAGCGTATCAGACAGTATGGTTATAACGCAATCGATGAAAAAGAAGAATCACTCGGACATCGGATTTTTCGCCGTTTCTGGGGACCTATCCCATGGATGATTGAAGCGGCTGCCCTGCTTTCGGCGTTGGTACAAAAATGGGAGGATTTCGCCATAATTTTAGTGATGCTGCTGGTAAATGCCGGACTCGACTTTATGCAGGAGCACCGTGCGCTAAATGCCTTGAAGGCACTGAAAGCAAAAATGGACCAGCAAGTAACCGTTTTGCGTGATAGCGTATTCGGAAGAATTTCTGCACGTGAACTCGTTCCTGGCGACATCATTAAGCTGCAAATTGGCGATATTATACCTGCCGATGTGCAACTGCTATCAGGTGATTATTTACTCATTGATCAGGCCGCACTAACCGGTGAGTCGCTGCCTGTTAGTCGCAATATTAATGAAGTCGCCTATGCCAACACCGTTGTGAAACAGGGTGAGATGTTGGCCGTGGTGGTTAATACCGGAGGCAACACTCATTTCTCTTCGGTTGTTTCCCTGGTGGCTAAGGCCCAGCTGGAAGAACGTAGCCATTTCCAGAAGATGGTTATCCAGATCGGTAATTTTCTAATTATTATTACCGTCATTTTGGTGTTGATCATTATTATGGTTTCGTTATTCCGACACGAGAATTTTCTCGAAATCGCACGTTTTGCACTGGTACTCACTATCGCCGCAATTCCGGTCGCATTACCAGCTGTACTCTCAGTAACCATGGCAGTTGGTGCCATGAATCTTGCGCGCAAACAGGCAATAGTTTCAAAGCTCACCGCGATTGAAGAACTGGCTGGTGTAGATATTTTCTGCTCTGATAAAACCGGCACCCTAACCGAAAACCGAATGCAGGTTGCTGAGCCGGTGACGCTGGATGGCCATAGTCAAACTGAGCTCTTTGAACTCGCTGCACTGGCTTCAAAACGGGAAAATAATGATCCAATCGAGTTATCTATTTTTCACTATATTGAGGAAAATATACCCGACATCGACCTAAATCGCTTTAAGCAAAACCACTTCACCCCATTTGATCCGATAGGAAAACACACCAAGGCCGAAATAGAATGTGGTGAACAGTATTTCACTGCGCTTAAAGGCGCTACACAGGTATTGATTAACATGGCTGCACTATCAGATGAGCAGATTGTAGCCATCAATCAACTGGTCGATCAACTTGCCTTCAAAGGCTATCGAACGCTGGCAGTAGGAAAAAAAGTTGATGACGGCGCTCTTGAAATAGTCGGCTTGATCCCCCTTTATGATCCACCCAGGGCTGATTCCCGGCAGGTTATCGCCGACATGCGAAATTACGGTGTACGGGTAAAAATGGTCACTGGTGATCACATGGCCATCGCCAAAGAAGTTGGACAATTACTGGGCTTAGAAGGAGAAACCATTCGCTCCCACCAACTCACTGGTAGTGGCAGTCAGGAACTATTGGCACTGGCAGCAGCCATGGCTACAGCAATTTACAGGTGTCTCAATAAAGAGGTCAGTCGTGCTCAAGCCAAACATTTTACCGATAAGGTCATGGAAAGTGTCAAACAACTCTATGACACTCGCCTGCTGGATCGTGAGTTTATTCATACTCATGAGTCCGCCATCATAGATATGATCGAAGATGTCGACCTGTTTGCCGAAGTCATACCTGAAGATAAATATCTCATCGTTGAAACTTTGCAGAAAGGCGGTCATATAGTGGGCATGACGGGCGACGGCGTTAACGATGCACCAGCGCTAAAAAAAGCCGACTGTGGTTTTGCTGTTTCTAATGCTACGGATGCCGCCCGAGCAGCGGCAGATATTATTCTCACCGCCCCCGGTCTGTCTGTGATTAATGATGCTATTAAACAGGCACGTATAACTTTTGAGCGGATGAGAAGCTATTCCATTTACCGTATTGCTGAAACTATCCGTATCATTCTGTTAATGTCACTGGCTATTGTGGTATTTAATTTCTATCCCATTAGCGCACTTATGACATTAGCGCACTTATGATTATTGTGCTGGCGTTGCTTAATGATATTCCCATACTGGCCATTGCGTCTGATAATACCAAGGTGGATCCCAACCCCGTGCGTTGGAATATGCCGGAGATACTAACTATTTCCAGCGTGCTGGGTATTGCCGGTGTAATCTCCTCGTTCCTTCTGTTTTATATTTTATTGCAGATGAAAATTTCAGATGAAGTCATTCAGTCACTGTTCTTTGTCAAACTGGTAGTCGCTGGCCACGGCACCATATACAACACGCGTACAGATAACTGGTTCTGGAAAAAACCCTACCCTTCATGGCTACTGTTCAATTCGATCTTTTCTACAGCTATATTGGGTACACTCATCGCAGTCTACGGGATATTTATTACCCCCATCGGCTGGGAGTATGCAATGTGGATGTGGGCCTATGCATTGTCATGGTTTGTATTCAATGATGTCGTTAAAATTGCGACCTACAGGTTTCTGCGAGACCGTGAGCATGTGTTTTAGTGGGTTTATTTTTATAAGCACAGCGGCATAGCTGAATCATACACAAAATAAATAGCTCGACTATCCTCTGGGTGGCAGATAACCTGTTCTGAGAAATATACTCTGCATTGATAAATAAGGAGCCTCTGTTTATATCTGTACGCGCATGCGCCTCGCAGCAATGACGCCGACCAGGCCTGTAAGGACTAACAACAGCAATCCAGGTTCTGGGACCTGTTTTATTGTCATTGATTTAACGTAGTAAACATATTTGTCTTCGTTCTCGACCCTGTTCGTATTAGAAAACAAAAAGTCAGTGCCGGAATATCCTGATCCGCTGGTAACAGAAAGGGCATCAAAATTCTCCGTCAAATCAAAAGAATTGAAAGAATAGCTTGTTGTAGTATGGCTACCAACACTCAAGCCAAAATCAGCTAATTCATTGAACAAAGGATCATGGTGGCCATTAACAAAAGAGATACCAGTTAACGTAACTGACTTATTAAAATGCAACTCTAAAACTTCATTCCAGGTTACGTTATCATCAGAATTCCCGGCACAGCCAGCAGTTGTTTGACAGACACCCATACCCGCAGGCCTTCCATTCCAGCTTTTATCAAGATAGGCCTGTTGTGGGACAAGCTTGTCACCGTCAATGGTATAACCATATGCATCAATAACCAAACCTCCCAGACTAGTCTGATAAGTGTTATTGAGTGTTATCGGCTGGCCACCGCCTTCGCCATACGCACTGGTACCCAGGCCACCATCTGCCATACCAGCAAAATCAATAACAAGAGCATTAGCACTGCCTGTTAGAAACACAGCCACAAGTGCAGATACTAAAACTAGCATTTTTTTAATGTTCACAACTTACTCCTCATCTACCATAAAATTTAGCAAAAAATATACCAGTTTACATTAACTTAATATAAACAATAACTTAGATACTATCCGTTTAGCACAATGGTGTTTCTGGATAATTATTCGTAAAAAAAAGTGACTGCAAATTCACGCATAATTTTAGTATCAACCAGTCAGATTAAAGTTAATAATATTTTAAATCAATAACTTACACTTATTATTAGGCCACTTGCCCTGATATTCTGCCTTTATAAAACTGTAAAATATCTTGACACTTCCTCTCACCCGTCCCTGCTATCAACTCACCCATGAAGGGCGAAACCCATATCTGTGCGCATGACGCTTGACAGGTATTTTCCCACAGCGTAATTTGACGACTGAAAAAATAAAAATTCGGATGCCGCCTCAGGAGGAATCATGATGGCAGAGAGAATAAGTAAAAAAATCCTGTACGTTTTCATATATCTGGTTGCTGTAACAAGTTCCATCTTAAGCATCGGCTATAGCTCTGCAGAGGAAAAGTCAGAGACCATATTGACCACGGGCGTCGCCATGGCTGGCCAGCCGGACAGCCGTCGTAATGCTATCGAAGATGCCATGAGAAATGCTGTAGAAGAAGCCATGGGCACGATCGTCAATGTTGAGCTGCTGGTAGAAAACAAGGCCATAGTTAATGAAAAAATACTGAGCCAGACCAAAGGCTATATCCAGAACTACAAGGTCAATTCAGAAGAAGAAAAAAACGGCCTATATCGTGTACAAATTGAAGCCACTGTAAAACTCGGGAAGGTCAGGGATGATATGGAAGCAGCCGGCCTGCTGATGAAGCGCAAGCAAATGCCGCGTCTGATGGTTTTGACCATGCCAAGGACAGACCCACAGCTCATTTCTCCCGGCAAACAGTATGTCGATTCTGCGGCCGGTGTAGTTGAAGGAGTGTTTCTTAAGAAGAAATTCTCGATGGTCGATATCAATCAGCACATCTCCAAACAAAAACTCGCACAGGCCTCAGGTAATCGCGACAAACTGATTGCGCTGGCCAGGGATACCGGGGCCGAGCTGCTGGTGCTCACAGATGCGATACGTTATTTCGAGCGCAACGTCGTTCTATACGGATCTAATTACGATATATTCCGTTCAGAGATTCAATTACGGGTGATTGAAACAGGCACAGGAAAAGTTATTTACTCCGGTAGCAAGCAAGGAGAACCTTCTGCTTCGATGGATGCTGTTTATGATGCCAGTCGTGAACTTGCCAATGCGGCCATCGAATCGATACTGCAGAAATGGTCATCAGATGTAAACAATGCCACCACCTATAAACTTACCATCGCCAGAATGGATTTCAACAGTCTGGAAAAACTGGAGAAACAAATTCGAAATATTTCTGGTGTCGATAACCTTTATCGACGGGCCTTCGAAGCAGGACAGGGACATTTTGATATTGAGTATCGCGGCACTGCTGATGATCTTATTAAGAAATTGACAAGCATCAAATCACCCAGCCTGTCGATTACTGGCATGAGCCAGCAAACCATCGAAGCAGTAGCGCAGTGAAAAAGCATGCCCTCGATTCTTGAATCATTTTTAATCCGCAGCATTCTTGCAGGCGCATTATTACCGCTTGCTGTAATGACTGGTAATGCGGCAGAAAAATCGAACCCGGCTCAACCTTTACTGGAAAAATTTGATAAAGGTTATATCAACTGGAAAAGTGGTGAATATATCGCCAATGTCAGCGCCCCTGTGCCGACTGAATACCGTGGAAAGGCTGTCAGTCAGGCGATGGGAAAAGAACTTGCCTTACGTGTCAGCCGGGCGCTTGCAGATAGCGTTTTTATACAGATTGTTGCTGATACGCGTGTTGATGCAAAACACCGTCTAAGCCAGCTGGTAAAAGGTGATGCTGAGATAAAACTTGTGGGAAATATTCGCGGCAAAGAACTCATTCAGCAGAAATGGGTAAACAGGATTAACAAACTCTGGCTGGAGGCTAGTTATCGCATATCCATGCACGGTGTTGATGGCGTAATTTCTCATATCTATGACCAGGCTATAGAAGCACGTCCGGTCAGGCACCCTGCCCCGGCCAAAGCTCCAGCTGGCACATCCGACAATAGTACTAGCCTCACACAGACAGTGGTCTACATCGATGCCAGAGGTACAGGACTGCAGCCGGCATTGTTTCCAGTCATTATGGATCAGTCTGGCGCCCCTTTGCTCGATCCGGCAGAGGCTGGTAAATCTTATATATCAGAAAACAGAGTACTTGAGTATGTGGTTGAAAGATCTGGCCAGTCTCTCTCTGCACTGCTCACCCGAGACGATGCCATTATTATCTCCGCTGTAAAATACCCTGCTTTCTCAATGACATGGATCATCAGTACCTCTTATGCTGAAGAACCGGCACCTGTCAGAAAAAGAAAAAAGCGCAGGGTCATGAAGGCCACTGAAGCGGAAGGCCTGCTGAAATCAAACATCATCGTTGGTAAAGAAGATGCTAAAAGACTGCGTCAGGCCCAGGCTAATGGTGAACTGAGTGCTCGTCCGCGCATCATCGTTATTACCGATGGGACGGTTGGCGGCACAGAGGGTAAGAGGATAAACCCAGGCAGATTATTAGCATTGCTCTCGCAAGAGAAAAAACGGAAATAGCGATATTTTTTAAAAAAATGATTTCAGTCATTGAACAAACAGAGCAATAAACAGCGCAGCATTTCTTTTCGCCTGCTGCTGGTGATCGTTGTCCCGCTAATTATTATTGGCCTCAATTCCACTGGCACACTCGAAAGATTAAGCCTGCTCGGTTATGACTGGCTATTCACACTGAGGGGTAAAACACCGGTCAACAATGCAATATTTCTCGTTAAACAGGATGAAGCCAGTACCGATTTCTATAATGTCCGCCTGTCCGACTGGCCGCGCAGCTATCATGCGCGTCTGGTAAGAAAACTTTCTGGAGCAGGGGCAGACCTGATCGTTTTTGACTACGATTTTTCCCGACCCACCACTATAGAAGAAGATACAGCATTTGCCCGTGCCATTGCGGACGCCGGTAATGTAATACTTGCAAACCGGCTGCTGCCCAGCGGTGAAATTGCACAGCCAATACCTGCCTTTACTGATGGAAGCCTGGGAGAAGGTTTTTTTGATACCGTGCTGGACAAGGATGGCTACTGGCGCCGTATGATCTATATGAATTTAACCAGGGATGGCTATGTCTATTTCTCACTGCCTATGGCTACCGTTGAAATCTATGAAGATTTTCCGGAAAACCAACGCACACTTGATGACCCAAATGCACTTGGCTGGGGGCTTCACAAACTTCCATTCCCTGATATGTTGATCAACTATTCAGGGCCTGATGGCAGCTATCCATCCATAAGCTATTATAAAATTCTTGAAAACGATTTCGACCCGTCACTAATTAAAGGGAAAATAATTCTTGTTGGTAACACACACCGTCTGGGCAAGGATTTTTTCTCTGTCCCTACCGACAAACGGATGTCCGGACTGGAGGTGCATGCCAATGCAATCGCAAGCATTCTTGATGATCGTTTCATTCGAACATTGTCGTTGCGGACACTAAATATACTTATACTCGCCGCAGGTTTAGCTGGTGGTATTATACTCTTTCTACGCAAACCCGAATTGCGAACCAACATTATTCTGATGGCCACCGGTAGCGGTGTAATTATTCTCAGTTCCTGGTATTTTTTTGTATCTCAATTTGTCTGGGTAGACCTGGTACCACTGCTGCTCGCTTTTCTTCTTAATATAATCATCGCTACCGCCTACCACTGGCAAATAAGCAGGCAGAGAGAAAAGGAAATACGAGGATTATTCGGACATTATGTTTCCAGAAATGTAGTTGATGCAATTCTGTCAGAAAACATTCAGGTCAAACTGGATGGTCACCGCACTGAAGTCACCATATTGTTCTCAGATATTCGCGGGTTTACGCCAATTTCCGAGGCTCTTGCACCGGCTGAACTCGGACAGCTACTCAACCTCTACTTTGATGAAATGATCGCCGCCGTTTTCAAATATGACGGTACGCTGGATAAATTGATGGGCGATGCTGTGATGGCATTCTTTGGTTCACCACTTGAAGTCACAGACCATCAGCGTCAGGCCTGCAAATGTGCTCAGGATATGATACAACGCCTCGAGAAACTGAATTTATCAGGCAAACTACCCCCAGGCGTTACCATTAAGATAGGAATTGGTTTGCACACGGGTGAAGCTATCGTTGGTAACCTTGGCTCCAGCGAGTTTGCAGACTACACAGTCATTGGCGATACTGTAAATCTGGCATCGCGCATTGAAGGACTCAACAAACGTTATGCGACAACGATAATTATCTCGGAAGATACTTATCAGTACGTAAAAGGTGACTATCTGTATCGTGAACTTGATACTGTACGGGTCAAGGGCAAAGAAGAACCAAAACGTATCTATGAGATGATGCTGGAAAATAGTTCAGTCAACAAACTCCTGGTTGAGCTCTATGAGGAAGCGCTTCAACTCTATCGGGACAAACAATGGGATGAAGCAATTACCTGCCTGCAACAAATATTGGATGATATTGGCAATGACGGGCCTTCACAGAGGTTAATCAAAGAATGTCAGCGCCTGGTATCACAAGCTGAAGATGAAAACTGGAGTTCTATTACCACCCTGGATGAAAAATGACTGAAAAGTTTGAACTCATTTGACTACTATGGGTCTACTCAATAGCATGTTGTGGGAGCATCGCTCGGCGTGATGCTTTGGGACGAAGGACACGGGATTAAAGACTAAGGAAAAAGGCATGAAAACACAGACTTCCGAGATGTTTATCTTTACTCTTTTATCCTTCATCTCGAGTCCTTCATCTTTTATCTAAAAAGAATCGCGCCGAGCGACGCTCCTACGAAATAATTGAAATGCATAAACAATAAAGAAGGAATCTAAAATGAATGGAGCAGAACTTTTCATCCGTTGTCTGGAAAACGAAGATGTTGAATATATCTATGGTATCCCCGGTGAGGAAAATATCGCCGTCATGGATGTGCTGCTGGATAGTTCAATCAACTTTATTACAACACGGCATGAACAGGGAGCCGCATTCATGGCGGATGTGCAGGGACGACTGTCTGGCAAGGCCGGGGTATGTCTGGCAACACTTGGGCCCGGTGCCACAAATTTGATCACTGGTTTTGCTGATGCCAACATGGATCATGCACCCATTGTTGGCATCGCAGGCCAGGGCGCAACCACCCGCCTGCATAAAGAAAGCCATCAAATACTGGATCTGGTTAACCTGTTTGAACCCATCTCCAAGTACAGCACACAGGCGCGTGAACCCGAGATTATTCCCGAAATTATACGCAAGGCATTCAAAGTCTCGCAGGCTGAAAAGCCTGGTGGTTGTTTTATTGACCTGCCGGAGAATATTGCAGGAGCAGAAGTAAACGGTAAAGAACCCCTCAAGGTACAAAGTGCCAAACCACCGACACCGCCTGAATCAAAAATGAAACAGGCTGCAGAACTCATTTCGAATGCCCGATTCCCGCTAATCATGGCCGGCAATGGCGTCATCCGCGGTAAGGCATCAGAGGACCTGATTGCATTCGCAGAAAAGCTTAATATTCCGGTCGCAACTACATTCATGGCAAAAGGTGCCATACCTTTTTCACATGAACTGTCACTCGGTGCTGTCGGCCTGCAGGCCAGCGACTATGTTTCCTGTGGCTTCGACCGGGCCGATGTAGTCATCTGCATCGGTTATGATATCGTCGAATACCGCCCTGAATTGTGGAATCATGATAAAAAATCCAGATTGATTCACATCGACCCTTCTGCTGCAGAGGTTGATGAATACTATATCGTAGAGTGCGGTGTCATCGGCAATATCTCACGTGCACTTAGCGGCATATCAGAACTCGCAACAGCTAAGCAGGAAAACAATGCTCAACATCTAAGACAAACAATAGTCGATATTATTTCTGCACATGCCGACAGCCAGTCCTTTCCGTTAAAACCACAGAAAATACTCTGGGATATACACCAGTCGCTTAATGCTGATGATATCGTTATCTCTGATGTTGGTGCACATAAAATGTGGATAGCGCGCATGTACCAGGCTGAAAAACCTAATACATGCATCATATCCAACGGTTTTGCCTCGATGGGAATAGCAGTTCCGGGCGCCCTGGCAGCTAAGCTGCTGCACCCGGAAAAAACCATCGTTGCGGTGACCGGTGATGCCGGTTTCATGATGAATTCACAGGAGATTGAAACAGCATTACGTATCGGGACTGCAATTGTCATTATCATCTGGACCGATAGCCAGTATGGCCTAATACGCTGGCATCAGATGCGAACCTTTGGCCGACCCAGCCATATCGATTTCAATAACCCGGACTTTACCAAATATGCGGAAAGCTTTGGTGCAAAAGGCTATCGCATTGAATCGGCGAAAGACCTTGTGCCAACAATAAAAAAGGCAATTGTGGATGACACGGTCGTCATCATTGATTGTCCTGTGGATTACTCCGAAAACATGAAGCTGACTGAACAACTTGGTGAACTGGTCTGCCCAATATAATGTTCCAATACCAGAAAAATACAGACCATTATTTATGCCCAATAAAAATCATAATCAAGTGCACTTTTTGTAGGTCCGAATTCATTCGGACTCAGTCTGTGCGAATGAATTCGCACCTACATACTGGAGAAGACAATGTCAGAAAATTATCCTGTAATGATTGCCGGTGCTAGCAGTAGCGGCACACTAGTAGTCACATCACCCTATGACGGCAATATCATTGGATCAGTCGAAATAGCCAATGCGGATGCCATAGAGATGGCACTGCAAACAGCCGACAGGCTCTATCGTGACAGGAATGGCTGGCTGAGCGGTGAGCAGCGTATAGCCGTACTTGAAAAAACTGCTGTCATTATGCAGGAACGCTTTGAATACCTGGCAGTCGAAGCCGCACGGGAAGGTGGAAAACCGTTAATTGACTCTCGCGTGGAAGTCACCCGTGCGATTGACGGTGTCCGAAATTGTGCGGATCTGTTACGCAATGAAACCGGGCGGGAGATTGCCATGGGTGTGAATCCCGCCTCTAGTGGACGGCTTGCCTTCACCCACCATGAAGCGATTGGTGTCGTCGTAGCCATCAGTGCCTTTAATCATCCACTAAACCTGATCGTCCACCAGGTCGGCCCGGCCGTAGCTTCCGGCTGTCCGGTAATAATCAAACCCGCCGGTGACACACCCTTATCGTGCATGCGCTTTATCTCCATACTACGGGAAGCAGGGTTACCGGAAGAATGGGCACAGGCCTGTGTGGTTGATGACAACACGACCGCAGAGAAACTTGCCAGTGATTCCCGCGTGGCTTTCTTCAGCTTCATCGGCAGCGCCAGAGTCGGCTGGATGTTACGTTCAAAACTGGCACCCGGTGCGAGATGTGCGCTGGAACACGGAGGCGTGGCACCCGTCATTATAGCCGAAGATGCAGATCTTGATGATGCCCTGCCGCTTATTGTCAAAGCCGGCTTCTACCATGCAGGGCAGGTCTGTGTATCTGTACAACGTGTTTATGCACTGGCTGACAACGCTGAACAGATTGCCTGCCGTATTGCCGATTTGGGTAATGCTATGACAGTGGGTGACCCTACATCAGAGACTGCTGAAATTGGCCCATTAATTCGCCCGGCTGAAGTTCAAAGGATTGATCAGTGGGTCAAAGAAGCCGTCTCAGATGGTGCCCGGCTACTAAGCGGCGGCAGTCCAATATCTGAAACATGTTACCCGGCAACAGTGCTACTCGATCCGCCTGATAAATCAACGATAAGCCAGAATGAAGTATTCGGCCCGGTCATCTGTGTCTATTCCTGTGATGACATGGATCAGGCTATGGAGCGCGCAAATGCACTCCCTTATTCTTTTCAGGCGGCAGTTTTCACAAAAAACCTTGA
Organism: bacterium BMS3Abin11; assembly: GCA_002897635.1. Lineage (NCBI taxonomy): Bacteria > bacterium BMS3Abin11. The sequence goes on from BDTD01000004.1 coordinate 139,386, forward strand.
TACCGCAATGTGGGCCTACAAAAGACTCGATGCGGCTGCAGTCATGGTTAACGATCACACCGCCTTTAGAGTTGACTGGATGCCTTTTGCCGGCAGGCGGGTTTCAGGTTACGGCACCGGCGGTATACCCTACACATACCGGGATATGACAGTGGAGAAATTGCTGGTTATACGTTCGGGTGAAATCTGAAAAAAAGCTTTTAACCGCAAGGAAGCTTAAATCATTTTGTAGGAGCGATGCTTCTACAAAACTTTCAACTTATTTTAAACAATAATATCAAGCGGCAACGGTTGCTCCTCCATATGACGTGCCACCATTTCAAGCACCTCAGTATCAGGAACCGCCTTGCTGATTAAATATCCCTGCAGCAAATCGCAACCATGAGCCTGTAAAAAATCCAGCTGATCGACTGTTTCTACACCTTCGGCAACAACTTCCATGCCAAATGAATGCCCCATCTGGATTATTGCCTTGACCAGACTGGCATCGCTTTTATCCTCTATAACATCCTGCACATAACTTTTATCAATTTTTAGTTGATCAAACTGAAAGGACCGGAGGTGGTCAAGCGATGACTGACCTGTACCAAAATCATCAATTGCCACCTTCACGCCAAGAGTTCTCAAGGCCTGCAGGGTCTCATTTGCATCATAGAAATATTCTGCCAATGCGTCTTCGGTCATTTCGATCACAAGCTTTTTCGGATCTGGTTTTTTATCCATCAAACGTTTGAGTAGTTTGCTGGAAAATCCATCGTCCTGAAGCATCCTGGCAGTCAGGTTTATAGAAAGCTTCAATTCAAAACAACCTGAACTTGCGAATTTCTCATTCATGTCAGTCGCCTGCTGCAGCAGCCACAAAGTCACTTTCTTAATTAACCCGGTCTCATCGAGCATGTCGATAAAATAAGCAGGTGGCAGAACACCGCGTTCGGGATGGTTCCAGCGCAGCAAACATTCAAAGCCAACCAGTTGTTGCTCGTTCATAGTGACTACAGGCTGGTAATAGACCTCAAACTGCTTCTCAAGGACTGCCTGATAGAGCTCGTTTTCCAGTGCAAGCTTTTCTTTTACCATCCGAGACATATTTTCAGTAAAGAACCAATACCGGTTTCTACCCTGGCCCTTGGCTACATACATTGCCGTATCTGCAGCTTTTAATAGATCGCTCACTGAATCTGAATCTATCGGATACATCGCTATGCCAATCGATGTTGACACCCTTAGCATATTTGTTTTTATTTTGAAGGGCGAATGAAATATCTGCAGGATTTTTTCACCAAGGAATACAATATGGCTTTTATCATTGATTCCTTCTGCAATAATGGCGAACTCATCACCGCCGAAGCGTGCCAGCTTACATTCTGGCAATGTACTTTCCAGTCGATTCGCAACCTTGCGCAGCAATTCATCACCCACACCATGCCCTAGAGTATCATTTATCTTCTTAAACCGATCCAGATCAAGAAAAAACAGGGCTACCAACTGTTCATTTTCTTTGCCTACTTTTATCGCTTTTTCGAGATACTGGTAAAAAAGCGCGCGATTTGGCAAACCGGTTAACTCATCATGATGGGCCATGTAATCCAGTCTTTGCTGGCGTTCCTGTACCTGTGAACGCATGGTATGGAAAGCATCAGCAAGCTCACGCGTTTCGCGTAATGCTTTTACCTTTTTTAAACTTACAAATTTTCCTGATGCCTGCTGCCGCAATGCATAAGTAGTCTCTTTAATGGGCCTGAGAACGAGTCGGTTGAATGTGAAAAAACCAAGCCACAAAAGTGAAATAACCGCCATGGTGATTGCCACTATAGTCAGTGTAAGAATGCGTGCAGTTTTTGCCAGATCAGTAATATCGGTGGCAGACTGTTTGTCCAGCTCAGCCTGCAGGGAGGTAATGCGCTGCTGAAACCTCTCCAGCACAGGATAAATACTATATTTTAGAAAGGTTAAATCCTTACGCCAGCCTTCTTCTTTTAACTTAGTGTTTAATGATTCAAACGCAATCATCCAGTTATCGTAATATTTTTTCAGTTCAATGATGGCTTCTTTGCCATATATACCAAGACGACCCTGTTCAGCAAATGCCTCCAGTGCATTAAGGTTTGATTTCAGGCTTATTGAGTATTGCATCAGGTTCTCATGTCGGCTCTCCATTCCTTTTTTAGTGTCTATTGAGAATACGCCAAAGCGATTGGCAACCATTAACCTCAGTTCTGCTGTCATCCTCACCCATTCATAGCGAGTTTCCTGAACTTTATTATAGACTTCGATTTCATCATGATCCTTGCTATCTTCAAAAGTGAGGGCGATATCCTGTAGTAAGGTTATGGAATTAAGAAATCGAGGAAGTAATTTATTCTGTAACTCATCTGTAGCAGGAAACCACAGCATCTCATCTAATCGGATTTCTACCAGCCGGGCAGAGCGTGTATTTAACTCGTCAAGATCTCTCTTAAGCTCATTTACAATCAGGTGTTTCTGAGATGTATTGATACTTGCTTCATTTTGTAAATGCTCAATATCTAAATAGAGCTTTTGGAATACCCCAGGGATTTTATCCAGAGTTTTTTTATTCGGTTCAATAACGACATTTTGCAGCAATCCGAGAATCCTGTTCTCTCCTTCGCCCAGGTTCGCCAATATTGTTGATACACGATTTCGATGCGTGATGCGTTGAAAATGTAGGTCACTAGCCTCTTCTACCTGTACATAACCTATCCAGGCAACCATGCCAAGCGCCAGGGTGAGTATTGCGCCCAGCAATAAATACCTGTTCCGGTAAGAATCAAAAATTGAACTGCTTTGTATATCCTTACTACTCATTTCCAATAACTGTTCTTCTGTATATGTTAAGGGTAGCTCTAATTATCCTGGATATGTCAGGTTTTGATTCAATATGATAATTCATGAAATAACAGGGATATTTCCAAAAATTATTCTTTTTTCCGGAACAACAATTCAGTTATCTTCCAAATCTGCAGCCCTATTTCTTTTTTCAATTCCTTACAGTGTATAAATAAATATTAACCGGTATCTAGCAAATAGCTAGTTGATTGTGAATAAAAGTAGGATTAGCATCATCCTGACAGGGATTTCCAGCTCGATAGATTCCCGTTTTATTCAGAACAATCAGGGTTTTATTTTTTTCCACAGAATCTGTGGATAAGTCTGTGCAACAATCCAAATAGCTGCCGTCAACGCCCTCGCCCGTGGATGATGCTGCGATTCTGCCTAATTTTTAAGCAGATTTTATTTTTATATTAATATCAATGAGTTATATTTTATATATGTTGAGTCTTTGCAAGCATACTGCTATTCCAATAACATCCACATGGTTTTTTTTGATGATTGTGAACAAGTTAATCTAAGTGATTGTTTTTTTAAGGATGCCTCTATTGATTCTGATTATTCATGTTTTAATAGATGTCTTGAATTCAGGTGTGCCCTTAAGTTGTATAAAAACCAGGTCTAAATATGAATAATGTAGATAACCAGCAAACTGTAGGGTTTTTCCGGCTTACTGCATCCATCTTTTATGATGCTCTTTTACTGACTGCAGTCCTGTTTTTTGCAACTATACCTCTTATTTTTATCCCTGAGGATATGCAATCTATCCAGCTAGTGGAGGGAATGAAAATTTTTTGGTACCTGTTGGTGAGTTATATCTATTTCGCAGGATTCTGGCTAAAAGGCGGACAAACACCAGGAATGAGGCCCTGGAAAATTACCCTGGTAGACGTGCAGGGCGGGAAACCGAACAAAAAACAGGTAACGGTGAGATTTTTTTCTGCCATGTTATCATGGGCACTGGCAGGCCTTGGCTTTCTCTGGATGATTGTTGATCGCGATCATTTCAGTCTGCATGATCATCTTTCGAGTAGCAAACTTGTGTTGGTGAAGAAACCATAGGGTTCTTTTTTGTTTTTTGTACTGGTGCACAACTTTAGGCCATGTTCTTAAATTTTTCTTTCTTTAATTTTATTGTGCAGGCGCACAGCTGAGTGTTCCACACTACCTCAGACAGGCACCGCACTATTACGGCCCAGCCTTCCAGTGCTCGTCAACACAAAAGGGGATGGGAGGTTAAAGTCCCAGGATCAAAACCTGTGGATTCAAAGATCCAGGGGGGCAGGTCTTTACTTACACTATAAGTAAAAACCCCTATGTTATAGTGCAAGAGCCAGGGCAGATATATTTGATAGTATCGAACGATTTCACAATCAGAAAAAAAGACGTGTGCTAGTAGAGAAAACTGATCAGATCGCTCTTAACTGAGTGTCCGTGATATCGGGTAGAACCAATATTGGTGAGTTGATATGCATACTACACAGTCCGTTGATATTTGATCGAGATAGATGCAACAGGAAAAGTAGTCAGTCATGGGTAATCAATTGATGCCGGCAAACCAGCGCATACCCCCCGGCTGGATCAATAGAATGTCAGTCGGTCAGTGGTATCGCATTTCCGGCGATCGCCCCGATCTCGG